>QYPA01000100.1 GCA_007279715.1 Comamonadaceae bacterium
GCTTTGCCCCATCCGCCTAAAAATCCAACATACGTCACCACCATAATCAGCGGCCCCGGTGTGGTTTCACCCAGTGCTAAACCGTCCATCATTTGCGGACCCGTGAGCCAGCCAAAATGTTCAACAGCGCCCTGGTACACATACGGCAAAACGGCATAGGCTCCACCAAAAGTAAGCAAAGCTGCCTTGGTAAAAAACCATCCCATTTGCGTAAGCGTTCCATCCCAACCCCAGGCCCATACCAAGCCCGCCATCGGCAGCAACCACAAGGTTAAGCCTACGCCAATAACGCGTGCTAAGCGATGTTTGCTAAACAGCGCGTGGTTGGGTGTTGGCGTGTTGTCGTCAATCCAAGCAGGCGCATTTCCCGTGTGGCTTGGGGTATTTCCTGCGCCGTGCGCGGAACTCGCAGAAAATTGCTCAGGAACCCAGCGCTGCCCTAACCAACCGCTCAGAGCGGCTGCGAAGACGACAGCAGGAAAAGGAACCTGAAGGAGGGCCACAGCAACAAAACTCAAAAGAGCAATCGCCCACAACAGAGGTGCCTGACGGGGGGCGCGCAAGGTTTTAGAACCGATACGGTGGACCGCTTGGATCACCAGTGCGGCGACTGCGGGCTTAATCCCCCACAAGACAGCCGCAATCCAAGGCACTTCGCCAAACGCAACCACCACCCAACTCAGCCCGACTAACAAGAACAGAGAAGGCAGTACAAACAAAACACCTGCCGCGACGCCGCCCCAAGTACGGTGCATCAACCATCCCAAGTAGGTGGCAAGTTGCTGCGCCTCCGGGCCAGGCAGCAGCATGCAGTAATTCAGGGCATGTAAAAAACGCCGATCTGAAATCCAGCGGCGTTCTTCCACGAGCTCGCGGTGCATGATTGCAATTTGCCCCGCAGGACCGCCAAAGCTAATGCAACCGAGCTTGAACCAAAAGCGCAGGGCCTGGTAAAAGCCGATGGGAGCCATTTAGCGCTCCAACTTGTACACGGATGTTCCCGCACGTAAGTTCGGCAGCCAGCGCACCATTTCGCCGTTTTGCAGGCCAAAACTGTCGATCACGCGCAGGCCGCTGCGCTGCGCAAGTTGGCCTAAATCGGCGTGGGTTCCGACGCGGATGTTGGGTGTGTCATACCACTGGTACGGTAAACGTTTGGTTACCGGCATGCGTCCGCGCAAAACGCTCAAGCGGTTGGGCCAATGTGCAAAGTTAGGAAAGGCAACAATCCCAATACGCCCCACGCGGGCGGTTTCGCGCAACATCACTTCAGCGTTGCGAAGATGTTGCAAGGTGTCGATTTGCAAGACCACGTCAAACGACGCATCGTCAAACATCGCCAAGCCTTCGTCCAAGTTGAGTTGAATGACATTGACGCCGCGTTGAACGCAGGCCAATACATTGGCGTCGTCAATCTCAATGCCATAGCCGCTGCAACCGCGGGTCGCCTGTAAGTGTGCCAACATCGCGCCGTCACCACAGCCTAAGTCCAATACGCGGGCTCCTTTGGGAACCAACTGGGCAATCGCATTTTGAGTCGCAAGATCGCTCATACGCACACCTCCTGCGCAATCGCATCAAAGTACGCTCGAACTACGCCGTGGTAGCGGGCGTCGTCCAGCAAAAAGGCATCGTGGCCGTGGGGCGCGTCAATTTCGGCGTAACTCACATCGCGTTGGTTGTCCAGTAAGGCCTTGACTAACTCTCGGCTGCGCGAAGGCGCAAACCGCCAATCGGTCACAAAGCTCACTAACAAAAACTTGCAAGTGGCTCTTGCCAAAGCCTCGCTTAAGTTCCCGTCATAGTCCCGTGCGGGGTCAAAATAATCCAGTGCACGAGTAATCAACAGGTAGGTATTCGCATCAAAGTAATCGGCAAACTTATCGCCTTGGTAGCGCAGATAACTTTCAATCTGAAACTCCACGTCTTGGGTGCTGTACAGATAGTCGCCCGCCGTCTGGGTGATGTTGGTGCGTAAAGTTCGACCAAACTTCTCATTCATCACATCGTCGCTTAAATAGGTGATGTGACCAATCATGCGGGCAATACGCAAGCCGCGCTTTGGAACCACGCCAGCTTGGTAAAAATTGCCGCCATGAAAATCTGGATCGGTCACGATAGCGCGGCGGGCGACTTCGTTAAACGCAATGTTCTCGGCGGTCAGGTTGGGAGCACTAGCAATGACTACTGCGCGCCTAACGCGCTCGGGGTATTGCAAAGCCCAGCCCAAGGCCTGCATGCCGCCTAAGCTGCCGCCCATGACTGCGGCAAGTATTTGAATCCCTAAGCGGTCAAGCAGCAAGGCCTGGGAGTTGACCCAATCTTCAACGGTCACCACTGGAAAATCAGCGCCATAGACCTGGCCGTCCGGACTATCTGGGTTGACATGCATCGGGCCGGTGGTACCAAAGCATGAGCCCAGGTTGTTAACCCCGATCACAAAAAAGCGCTGTGTGTCTAAAGGCTTGCCCGGGCCAATCATGCTGTCCCACCAGCCTTCTGACTTGGCTTGGCCGGCGTAGGTTCCGGCAACATGGTGCGAGGCATTGAGTGCGTGGCACACCAAAACAGCGTTGGATTTATCGGCGTTGAGCGTGCCGTAGGTTTCAAACGTGAGGTTGTAGGCACGAATGGACGCGCCGCTCTTTAGCGCAAGCGGCGCTTCAAAATGCATGGATTGAGGGGTAGCGATCAACATAAAAACTAAATTAAAACCGCGACCCCTAAGGCCGCAAAAACCAGTGCGGAGACGGTATGTACCAAACGCATGGGTACCAAACGCGTCATTCGCTCACCCAACCAAACCACTGGCGCGTTAGCCAACATCATTCCTAGGGTTGTACCAGCAACTACCCAGAAATACGCATGGTATCGTGCCGCCAACATCACGGTGGCAATTTGCGTCTTATCACCCATCTCAGCTATAAAGAAGGCAACCACCGTGGTTCCAAAAACCCCCCAGCGTGGGGGTGCGTCGGACTGCTCGTCGTCAAGCGTATCGGGGATCAACATCCAAACTGCCATTGCAATAAAAGAGCCTGCCAAAACCCAACGCAATATGTCCGGGCCTAAAAATTCGGTCACCCACGCTCCGACGGCCCCCGCCAAGCCATGGTTGACCAAGGTGGCTACCAAAATTCCCCAGACAATGGGCCAAGGCTTGCGAAACCGCACCGCCAAAACCAACGCCAAGAGCTGCGTTTTGTCGCCCATCTCTGCGAGAGCGACGATACCGGTTGAGACTAAGAATGCTTCCATGGGAGAGGATGGTAACTCCCCAACGCCTGAGCGCGGTAAAGTCAGCATTGTCTTAAAAGTCCCAATCGGACCTCTCAATGAAAAACACCTACCGAATTTTGTTCGTCCTTGCCTGCATGGGCGGCGCCCTGTCTGTTCTAAGCGCAGCGTATGTAGCGCATTTGCCTGGGCTCGGTGAGGCTACTTTGCGCTCACTTCATTCGGCGATGCAAATGCTGCAGTTCCATGCTCTAGCCCTATTGGTGGTGGCGTGGATCGGTCAAGGCGAGAGGTTCAGGTGGCCCTTGTTTTTAAGCGCCTTGTTTTTCTTGGTTGGAATATTGATGTTCAGTGTCAACATTCTGTTGAGCCAACTCTTTGGCATGGGTCTGTTCAAACCGCTTACGCCGTTTGGAGGAATGGCCTTCGTTTTGGGTTGGCTGGCGCTGGGGCTGTCCGTGATGAAAAAAAAGTCACCCGAAGGTGACTTGTAAATATCTCCGAGGAGACTTCGTTGGAACTACAAAATTCTTAGTTAATGACTGTGACAGCAGTGGGGTGAACTTTAGGCGGCTTCAAAGATTCGCGGTATCCCCCAAATGGGTGAATTTCAGAATTTATTTTGCTTTTAAAGCCGCTTGCGTGGCTCGGAACTTAAAAGTTTATGAAGAAACAACCCAAGAACTGCTCCCACCAACTCAGCAGCAATGAATGCAGGGGCATCCAATGGCTGGATGCCAGCAAACGAGTTGCTCATCATGCGGCCAAATACCGCGGCTGGGTTTGCAAATGACGTACTGGCAGTGAACCAATATGCCGCACCGATATAGCAAGCCACGATAGAAGATGCCTTGCCTTGCGGGGAGCGCAAGATCACGAATAGCAATCCAGCCGTAGCGACAGCTTCAGCGAACCATTGCGCTGGACCCGTTCTGACTTTTGCTGACCATTGCAATATTTCAAGCTCAAACATTGCATGGGCTGCCCAAGCGCCCAAGGCGGCACCAATGAGTTGCGCAATCACATAGCCAATCAAATGATGACGCGCCAAGTCTTTGCGAAACGCCATGACCATTGAAACAACGGGATTGAAGTGCGCCCCACTAACAGGCCCGAGTGTTTCAATCAATACATAAAGGGCAAAGACGGTGGCGAGGGTGTTGGCTAGAAGAGCAACGGCTGTGTTTCCACCCGCCAATTGTTCCGCCATGATGCCTGAGCCAATCACGGCACACAACAAAGCGGCGGTACCAACTAGCTCAGCAAAATACCGTCTCCAATGGCTCATTTCTTGGCTAGCTCGCGAGCTGAATTTTCCAACGCCATCTTGCTGAGGCTTGTTAAAGGTAGGCTGGTGAAGAGTTCAAGACGCCTTTTGATTTGATGCAGCGTTTGCTTGAAAGCTTCCAGTTTTTGCTCATCCGTTCCAACTGTCTCAGATGGATCTGCATAGCCCCAATGCGCTGTGGCTGGCTGGCCTGGCCAATAAGGACAAACTTCTCCTGCCGCGTTGTCGCAAACAGTGATCACCAAATCCATATGCGGCGCATCCGGTGTCGCAAAAACGTCCCAGCTTTTGCTGGTTAACTCACCCGTTGGGATTCCTGCTTTATCCAGTGTGGCAATGGCCATTGGATTGGGTTTTTGATTGTCCCTGGGGCTACTACCCGCTGAAAAGGCTTTGAATTTGCCTTTGCCTAAATGGTTAAGCAAGGCCTCTGCCAAAATGCTTCGAGCCGAGTTGTGAGTGCACAAGAAAAGTACGTTCAAGGGTTTTGCTTCAGTCACTTTGGAGTCCTTAGGTTTAACAGATTTTACAAATTTCCTCAGGATTCACCTCGCAGGCGTCCCCTTGGCAACAGTTTTGAGAC
>QYPA01000169.1 GCA_007279715.1 Comamonadaceae bacterium
ACCTTTATCCAAGCATTCGAAATTATTGGGATTACTTTTGGATGCTTTGTGACAACAAGTGGCATGCCTGAAAACCCATTTTACAAAGGATACAACGGTTTCAGATTAGGTTAATAATGTTTTGCCAGCAGTACGACACATTCGGCAACATGATGACTGCCAGTCCTCAAAGTACAGACAGTCATGGCGTCCTAACTTGACCTGAAAATGCTGTAATGCCGGGAACATCCAACGTTAAAAATTAATAAATACAGAACCCATAATCAAGTGGTGCATCGTGTTATTGGTATGGGTGGCGTCATCAAGATACTGGTTCATATAGCCTAGTTCGGTTCGGGCATTTTTATTAAACGACCAACCCAAACCCGCAAAAGCACGATTCTGATCAAAGCCCGCTTGTCCGCCCGCCACCGTGGTGTTCAGGCGAATGAAGAATTCATCCCAGGCAATCAGGCTTAAATGCGGTTCTACTTGCAAGGGATGCATAAAGCGTATCATCTGGCGTGGACGGAAACGGACATCACTACTGTTATTATTCTCCAAGAAATTAGTTTCGAACATCGTCCTGAAAGTAATAGTGCCTAGGCTGGTCGGAAGGGTATAACGGAAAGCTGGCCACAGATCCTGTTGGGAGACATACGAGCCGTTGATGTTTTTATCAAACTTCATATTTTGCGTAGGCAGCCACGTATAACCGGCCCAAATCGTTGCCCGATCACTCAATGAGTAGCCCACAGCCGTCCGCACCATGCCCTGATACCAGTGCCCCCAGTCCCTATCAAAGCGGGATTGTGTCTCCAACCAGACACGACCTTTCTCCAGTTTAGGATCAATAACCTTTAGACTGCCTTCGCCAATGACTTGCAGCCAACTGCCGGCATCTTCAAACAAATCATCGGCTGCCATCGCATCAGTAGACAACATAAGCGCTGCGCTTGATAACGTCACTAGCCCACCAACCCACTTCATTTTCTTTTTAATCATCATATCGGTCACTTTGAAATATAAATTATGCTTAATTATAAATAGTTAAATTTTTTAGCACGTTAGAGACGTTGCCTTGCAACGTCTCTACGTTTTTATATTAAGCCTCGTAGATTTCCGAAGGTCTGCCCATGCACAACCTGAGATACACCCGCGCAGCGGCAATGCCATTAATGACAAAACACACGGCAATCAATGCCGAAATCCACGAATGCTGGTGGCTGCTGGCATGGAACAGCAGCAAATCTTCGCCGATAAACGCTGGTGTAATCGGAAAGCCAACCAGCCCAAGAAAGCTCAAGAGCAATAGCAACGATTGCACCGGATTTGTTTCTGCCATACCACGGTAAGCAAACGGGGAATCCATGAAATTTTCATTTCTAGGTAATTGGCTTAACACCAAAACACCGAGCAACCAGGAAGGGATGATACCGGTGCTGAACACCATCACATCAGACCAATCGGAGGGGTGTAAAAACCAAACCGTAACGGCAGCCAACATACAACTCAAAGCAACCGTGTTCCATATTCTGATAAAGCTGTGCTTCAAGCTAAACGCGCTTAATGAGGCCATGACCATTGCCAGCGCGGTCGGTAAGGCCAGATAGGTATAATTTAAAATCCCGATGGCTATGAGCAGCATAAACGCCATAATAACGCTTACAACATTGATGTGTTTTAGGTGCATATTCAACCTGTTTATTTTTGCGCCCATTTGTTTTAGCGGTATCCACAGTATTGAACGAACTAGGAACTCCAGATTCCCTTCCTGTAACGCGAAGACATACAGGGTGTTTTGTAAAACTTCCGGCACGATGTCACGAAGGGAAGCCGGCAGATGCCTTAGCATCACCACATTTTTAACATCAGGCGTCGTGTCGATAGCCCCTTCAACCCGCAGCATGTGAGCGACGATAGACGGCGACACCAGCAACTGGTAGCAACGTAAAAAAGCATTGCCCAAGAAATGTACCAGCACCAAGGTTTCCAGTCCCAGAGCCAATTCCATAAACATAAAACCAACCTGGGTAATCGACGCATAAGCCACTTGCCCTTTAATGTTCGACTGCGTCCGTTCTGCGAGGCTGGCTATCAATACCGTCAGTAAACCGATAAAAAACAACACCGTCCTGGTCAGGATGTGATAACTCCATATCTGTGAAGTGCGTAGCAACAGGAACACGCCCAAATGTACCGACAAGGCACCATAGAAAATCGCGCTGGAAGGCGTTGGCCCTTCCATGGCCCTGGGCAACCAGAAACAAAAGGGGAACTGCGCCGATTTTCCCGATGCCGCTACAAAAATCATCAAGGACATCAGCAATAACGCCGGATAACTGGCAGGAGGCGGCGCACTGTGTTCAAACAGCACGGAAAGGTTGCTGAAATGGTCACTCTCATGAAACAACTGATGGCTCATCCATGCACCCAGCAATAAACCGATGTCGCAAAACCGATAGATCGTGTACGCCCGTAAGGCATTGCGGACGGGCTGGACGCGATGCCGGTAAAAGGCAATCAGTAAAAATGACGAAATCCCGACGATTTCCCAGCCCGCGAACAACATATCAATTGAACCGGACAACACAATCATGTTCAAGCCAAAAGCAAAACTGAAGATGGTTAAAAAGAACCGTTTATACCCGGTTTCACGATGCAGGTAGTTTCGGCAATAACGGACAATCACCGAAAATATCACCCACACGGCGAACAGATAGACCGCGCTCACCCGATCCAGATAAAACAGGATAGGAAACCGATAATTGCCCCGCTCGTACAAGGTGAGCCACTCAAATTCATGGCCTGGAAAGCCATTGATCGCCCATATCAGGAGTAGCATGAAAATGCTTAGCCCCATGGCATGGGTGGTAAAAAAGCTAATGGTCGCGATTTTTTCTCTGTGTTACCAAGAAAAATAATAGTTAAAAAGCCCAGCAGCGGTAAAAACTGACAGGCCAGTAATAATGAGTTCATGCGTGTTCCCTGAGTATATGAACCGGAATCGTTGCCGTTTGGCCAACAATAATGTCTTCCGAACGGTTCGCCGAAGGCGCTAGACAATCCATCGGTAGTTCTACCGGTTCCCAGCCGCTGCTATGGTAATAGAGCAGCTCACGATGGTCAGGATGACAGGCTACTAAACGTACCCATTCATTATCTAGCCATTCCTTTAAGGATGCCCCCAGCTTGGTAAACGCCAAGTCCAGTAACGGTGTCGTTTGTTCGATCACAATCAAGAGCCGCGCCGGTTCGTGGACTTCTATCATTTGCGCTGGCAAACCGGTACGCAAATCTCCCTCGACACCGTTGGCTACGCCGAGCAAACCGATAACGTTATGCGGCAATTTGGTTCCTGCACCATAAATCGAGTTATCGATACGCGAAAACAAATATTCAAGATTGATGCCACCACAGACCGGAATAATCGCCGATAGGATCTTAACAATCAGTTGCCCTTCAGGGTCTGATTCCGGGTCATAGGAGTGCAGGAAAGCACGCCGGTCGAGAAATAAATCCCGGGTTAAATTCCGCCTGCCTACCACACAGTAAAGGTTATTGGAGTGGTTCAGCTCAGGACGCGGCTCAAAAATTGACGAAGCACGACCCATGACATGTTCATGCGCTTCATCATGGGAAGCCGATTGCGGCCCCAACTCAAACCATCGGCAGCGCTCAAGGGCATTTTTTTGCAACGCTTGCTGCATGGTGTCTTGGAAGGTCTGCAACACGTCAGTCGGGTAGTGTTCAAAAAGATGTTTGTCGAAATAAGTGATTTCGTCACGGCTGGTATTATGTAGTGCGGCGACAAAATGGCTGGATGATGGAATATCAATACCGCGTCCACGCAGGATTTCCCGTACTGATTCATGGTTAGCCATCCACGCAAACGCTCGCGCATTGGGCGCACCGGGCTTGCCCGAACAAGCGCCGCAATCATAAGCGGCAAAATGAGGGTTATTGACGCTGCTGGAACCGTGGGCAACCACAACAACCCAAGGCGAAAAGTTTTTGGTCAAGCCGATATTACGCAGCAAACCCTCAAGTTTGTCGGCCATTTCGGTAAACGAAAAACCCAGCAAGCGCCCGTCTTCAGTTGGTTCATCATTTTCGCGCAGCAAGTGCAAATGGGTATGCGCGTCAACTTCGCTTAATTTCTTGATTTTCAGCAGTTGCGAACCAGGCCGAAAGACATCCCACACCATGCGAGCCGCATAGCCGATACCCAATATCTGGGTAAACAGCCAGCCACGAAATAACGAATGCGGCTTGATATGCAGGTCAGACAATCCGTCCACGGCGGTCGTATCCGTTTCAGGCTGCAAATTTGACTCCAGTATCAGATGCTTGGGACTTAATATATTCGGACACTGGGCAACCGGATAAGCATCATCAAAACCCTGGTACAGAAAATCAATACCGAAAAATCCGGCGGCACCGAAGGTTTCAATGCCTGAATTCAGCGCCTCCAAATAACGGCGCAATGAACATTCACGGTCGTCAATGCAAAAGAGCGCTTGTACGATAGGTGCATCTTTCGCTTTTTTTACCACATCCTGATCTTTGAGCGCCGCCAACAGTTCGGTATGCAGCGAATACTCCATTGCTTCATGCCATATTTTCAGGGTCAGTGGCACAATGGTTTTATCTTCATACTCGTTCAACAACGGTATGTCGCTGGAATGAGGAATTTCTGCAATAGAGGCAAAATCAGCCCCTTTTTTGTTACGCAAAATAGCCAGTTCTGCGAGCAGTTCCACCGCGATCATTGTTTTTAAAGAAATCTCGCGGCGTTCCAGCAACGCTTTAGGGTCAAGCTCAATAAGCCGCACCATGCCTGACCAACCCGGATGCGTCAGCAACATTTCCAGAAGATACTGTTCATAAAACGACTCAGCACCAACAATCCGTTGCAGGCAGGACAAAATAGCTACATCGGGACTTTGATTTAACAACTCACGGACGACAGGATCATTGAAAGGATAAAGCGGTAACAAACTGTTTTGGGACAGCCGCCAGACACAATCCCAGAAACGCTCACCTTCTTTCGCCAATGTCCAACGACTGATCCCTTGATCCAAAAAGTTTGCCAATAAACGAAACAGGATGGGGCGCACCAAGGAATTCAGATCGACTTCCAGATGGGTAAGCCAGTTGTTACGGATACCGTGGTTAGCCAGTGACACTGGCGGATAATGTTCATGGCTATCGACAACGAATAGTTTTTCCCGTAATTCTAGGTAGTCTTCCTGTCCGTAACCGGAATGTTCGATAGCCCAGTTAATGGCAAAGTCCTTGATCCGGCCTTGCCGATACATCGCCTGGTAATCCGCCGATGGCAGGTAGCTACGCGCACCAAACACTTTTGCCGCTATCGCAACACCCTTATGAAAAGGGTAATGCTGGACGGCATGCAGGGTGTTGTGGTGGATAAAATCCTTGATTGGCCCCTGGGTAGGCAGCCAATGGGCAATATGGTCGATGGTAGCATCCAAATCAAACGGTTGCAGTTCTGGATGGTCATCTAAAACAATTTTTGGAGGTAATGTCGTCATGGCATTTACCCGTCTAAGTCCAACCGTGCTTGATTCGTCGCGCCGCCAAGGGGTGGTCGGCGTAAGCTTCATGATATTCAAGCCCCAGAAACTGACATTGACCGCCCTGTGCTTCGTAATCATGCTGGAAATCATGGAAAAATTCCATTACGGTATGATCCAGAAAATAGGCATTGTTGAGCTGAAAAACAACAGTTTTTCCGGTTTCCAAATTTGCCATGGCCTTTTTTAACGCCATCATATTTGAGAAAATTGCCGCACCAGTAATACCAACCAAAATGGTATGATTATTTTGTCGGACAACCTCAAAATCAATCTTGAATAAATTATTCAGTTTGACACCACGGATCAGATGGATCGCAAACTTGGTGAAGATGCCGATAGCCACGCCAACCA
>QYPA01000060.1 GCA_007279715.1 Comamonadaceae bacterium
GAGGTTGGCTTCTGCATAAGGTGTAGGATAAGCAGAAGTACAATGCAACAAGATCGGCGACTTGCAACCGTTTTGCACAAGCACGTCAACCGCGTGTTTAATTTCATCAACCGTCGCCATTCCTGTAGAAAGAACAATCGGCTTTCCGGTTCGTGCGCAAGTTGCCAGCAAATCATCCCAGAGCAATTCATAAGAGGCAATTTTGTAAAAATCCACAAAAGGCTTAAGCTCGGCGACCGCATCCAGGTAGAACGGCGTACAGGAAAACTCTATACCTACTTCACGACATCGTTGTGCCAGTTTAGGTACAAATTCCAGCGGAAGCTCCCATTGTTTACGCTTGCGATGTTGCTCAGAGCGCGCCAATATTTCCGGGGAAAATAACTGCTCAATCTTGAAGAGTTGAAACTTCACTGTAGAACAGCCGGCACCAGCCGCAGCGTCAATGAAGTCAAATGACCGCGACAAATCTCGATGGTGGTTAGATGAAACTTCGGCAATAAACTTGATCATATATTGTTGCGTTTTAATAGTTAACAGATGAGGGATGCGATATTATTAATTAAGAACAGTATTTATACGTGTGTCCTTAATCGCACATTCTGCTCGATTTCTAGCATCATCCCTATCTTTTCCTGTGGCAATAACAACCCCCGCTCTTGAAGGATGGTGAACAGGCCGGTCTATAATATCACCAGGCCTTACTCTGATCTCAAATAGAGCAATTTCGGGGTCATTTCTTATCCACTCAGGAACATAAACCTCTTCAACTTTCCCTGGCGTTGGAAAAAAATAACGCTGACAAACCGGCCTATTAAATTCAGGAATTAATTCATTCGGATCAATCGATTGACCAAGTGCAAGCCGAATTGCATTTTCTACAAAATCAATACCTGTGTTTAAAGGAATTTCATGCGAACAAAAATAACCACCCGAAAGACGTAACGCTACCTCAATAACGAAGGGTTTACCACCTGATAAAACTATATCGCCTTTAAGAATGCCATTCGTTATATCTAAGCTCTTTGCTGTTTTCTCAAGCAAATCGCAGATTTTTTCTTGGTCCGCCAGAGAAAGAAAGCTCGGCAGATCACCTCCATTCTCGATAATATTGGGAGCATAGCGATCAAGAAACTCATAGTTACGATCAGAAAAACCCAATGTGTACACCTCACCCTGAACAACTAAGGATTCCGTGCTGATCTGCGGGCCATCCAAGAATTCCTCTACCATAACTCGTTTTGTAGGTGAATAAGATTTTGATGCTGAAAAAGCCCAATCTAAATCAATACCTGGCATCAGGCGCAAGACACCCCGAGCGCCCCGACTATCAACAGGCTTCAGTACAAGAGGGTAGCCCCTCATTTTAACTATTTGCTTTAACGAATCAGCGTCGAAAACTTCTGTATACCAAGGCAAAGGAATTCCGCTAGAAAGAAAACGATCCTTCATCGCAACTTTATCTGCTACCACTTGTGCAGAAAGAACCGGAATCCCGGGTAGCCCTAAATCTTCAGCAATAGTCGCAACAGTTAAAGGAACATCTGTTGCCATGCACATTACGCCATTAATTGGACGTACATCCCTATGATATTGACGCGCGACTGCAACGCTCTCATCTACATCATAAGTACTGGCGATCAAAGTGGCATCAGCCTCTACCATACAAGGCGCATCAGCATTAATGTCTGAAACTACAACGTAACATCCCATCGATTTAGCTAGACGAACTCCAGGCAGCGTTTCAAGTCCACCACCAACAAACAAAATCGTCAGGTTATTCGACATCAAAAATATAACCCGCCATTCACATTAATATTTTGAGCGGTAATGTATTTGCTTTCATCTGATGCCAGAAAAATAACTGCTTGCGCCACTTCATCAGGAACACCTAAACGACCAAGTAAAATTGATTCAGCTGCCTTAGCAACAGATGGTGCTTGCATACCGGTAGCCCCCATTTCGGAAGATATGAGTCCCGCAGAAACGACATTGCTACGAATACCGTCTTTAGCACAAAATCTGGCAACAACCTGGGACAAAGAAATAAGACCAGCTTTACTTGCAGCATAGTGTGCTGTTCGCGGACCACCATATTGTCCGCTAACAGATCCAATATGAATGATGCTCGCATCCTCTCCTTTACGAAGATAGGGTAAGGCTTCCTGGCAGCAAATAAAAGGTCCCTTCAAATTGACCTCCAATATTTCATCCCAATCGTCATCCGTTACCTGGTCAAAATCGGTTGGCTTATTAATACCAGCATTGTTGACCAATATATCCAATTTCCCCCACGCCTCCATGACTGTCGAGAAGGCATTGCGAATTACCAACCTATCACGAACATTAGCTTGGAATGCCATAGCCTGAACCCCAAGCGCAGTTAACTCTTCAACTAACAGACAACCAAGATCTTTATTCTCACGGTAAGTAAAAGCGACATTTGCTCCCTCCTTAGCAAGTGCAACACAAATGGCTCTTCCTATACCTCTTGTCCCACCTGTAACGATGGCACATTTGTTATGTAATCGATTCATTTGTTACCTTCTTTCTCCAAATAGCTCGTAGCGCTGCTGATTCAATAAACGGGGCCGTCAATCCATATTTTTCAGCAAGCTCGTCTGGTTCACCTGATTCACCAAACACATCTCTCACCCCTATGAACTCCATTGGACAGGGTAAATGTTGAACCAATACTTCAGCAACTGCACTGCCCAAACCACCTAAAATATTATGATCCTCAGCAGTAACTATTGCCCCTGTTTCGTTAGCGCAGCGAATCAATAATTCAACATCGATAGGTTTAATTGTTGACATATTTACAACACGCGCCGAAATCCCTTGTGTTGCAAGCAGCTCTGCTGCATCCAATGCGCGTGCCACTTCCACTCCACATGCAACAAGAGTGACATCATTACCATCACGTAACACATGGCCCTTGCCAATTTGAAACTGATAGTCTGGCTGGTTTATACGCCTAGCGGGACTGCGGCCTGTCCGCATATAAACAGGTCCATTAAATTTAAGAATTGCCTCTGTTGCCTGCTCAACCTCTAAAGGGTCTGCGGGCGAAATGACCGTCATGTTTGGTAGGACTCGAAAAGTGGCAATATCTTCAAATGTCTGGGCGGATGCACCATCTGGCCCTACATCCAGACCGGGATGACTGGCAACAATTTTTACATTCCTATTGCAATATGCAATTGAAAGTCTAGCCTGTTCATATGCACGCAAACAAAATACTGCGAAAGTCGTTACGATTGGTATTAAACCAGTACTTGCCATCCCACCAGATGCAGCCATCATGTTCTGTTCGGCTATTCCAAACTGGTAAAAACGCTTAGGATAAGCATTACGAAAATGATGTGTTCCGGTGCCTCCTGCTACATCAGCATCTAAAACAACAACATTTGGATAATCCTCAGCAAGTTGTGTCAATTTACGACCAAAAGCTTCACGGAGTGAATCGCCTGAGGTACCGATCAAAGATGGATTATTGTCTACAGATGATTTATTAATTCCAGAAAGTGCCATTTAGGTAGGCCTCCATTTGATCAGAATCGAGTCCTAAATCATTCAGGGCATGTTTAAATTGCTCTGGAGTGATTTTGACACTTCCATGCCATGCGGGTACATTTTCCATAAACGAAACGCCTTTACCTTTTATGGTATTCGCCAAAATGACACTTGGCTGCATACGAATTTCCTTCGTGTTCATAATGGCCCTTTCAATAGCCACCATATCGTGCCCATCAACGTCCTGAACCGCCCAATTAAAACTTTTCCACTTGTCAATTAAAGACTCAATACCCATAATATTTTCGTTCAGATCATCGCTTTGCAGCTTGTTGTAATCAACAATGACGCAAATATTTTCTAATTTAAAATGAGCTGCAGACATAGCGCCCTCCCAAACTTCGCCTTCCTGCATTTCCCCATCCCCCATAATAACGTATACGCGACCGCCAATGTTCTGGTGTCGTAAACCCAGAGCCATACCAATTCCTACAGAAAGTCCCTGCCCTAAAGAACCAGTACTGGTCTCCACCCATGGAGTTGCTAAGACACAGGGATGGCCCTGCAATGGGCTGCCAAGTTTACGTAACGTTAGAGCAAGATTTGCAGGAATAAGCCCTGACCGTCCGGCTGCAGCATAAAGCGTCGCAATGGAATGACCTTTAGACAGTATCAGCCTGTTACGATCATCGATTTGCCAATTCGTGTTTTTATATTGAAGCTCTTTTTCCCACAGATAGGCTACAATATCTGCACACGAAAGCGCCCCACCTGGATGCCCAGACCCGGCAAAGTATAATAGTGCTAGCGCATCCCTTCTAATAGCAAGCGCATTGGTTATAATTGTATCGAGATACATCAACTCTCCTTAATCAAGCTAAGCATTAAATTTTATCTGAATTAACAGTTGGGCGTATATCAACCTTTCCGCTCCAGTCCCAATCCGTGCAACCAGAGCAAATCTTTCCCGTCGGAGTAGTATAGCAATTAGAAAGATGCTGCATTCGCAGTGATTGCATTGCTTCACTAGTCCAAGCTTCATGAATAGATGTATGGAGAATATTTCCTAAGCTTAATCCGCCATCAATGTTCTGAGAACAAGGAACCAATTCGCCCTGCGCTGTAACTACCATCCTAGTCCATAACTGCCTACAAGGTACTCTAGCATCCTCGGATGTAAACATTATATTCCCGTTATTACGTAAATCCTGAATTTTAGCAATAGCTTGGCGTCTTGATCCATCAATACTTTCATTCCGATACTCAAACTGCGGGCTAATGTGCAGGTCATTTAAAAGTGGCCGCCACTTATGTGAAAAATCCTCTATTTCCTCATCTGTCTCGGTGGTGCGAACAAACGTAATACTTATCCAAAGCTTGGATGATTGTTTATCTCGTTCCTCGATCAAGGTTTGGATATTGCGTGTGGCCTTCAAGAAAGTATCTTTACCCCTCACAGCTTTGTAGTGCTCTCTACTAATGCCTTCATAAGAAATATGTATCGAATCAAGACCCGAATGAGGAATTTTTTTTATACCTTCTGACGTTAAAGCCGTTAAATTGGTCGTTGTTGAGATATTTCGAAGTCCAGCATTTTTTGCCAAAGAAATATATTTAAATAGTTTTTTGTTCAAAAAAGGCTCGCCAAAAAAGAAAAAATGAGTAGACCAAGGTCTATATTTCTTGGCCTCTGCAATTGCTTTTTCGACAATTACATCAGTTGTAATTGAAGCCAATCGCTTCTGTGTAGGATGACAACACATCCTACACTCTTGATTACAAAAACTTGTTGGCTCAATATGAAGAACAAGAGGAAAGTCAGTATGAAGTTTGTAATTATATATCTTTTGTAAATGAGCAAGATATTCCTCTCGGGTTGATGGTGAGAAACTTTTAATTGTTGCCAAATAACCTGCAGAAACACAGTCAAAATCCTTAAAATAGCTCATCTAAATCTCTCCTGAAAAAATAGTATTAAATTCGAACCTAAACTCTGCAAGCTCAAAATAATAAAATTATGCTTGACATTTAGCCTTCTTATATATTTCTAACAACATCACCAGTTCCACCGTCGCTACAAAATGACCTTTACCTCAGAAATTATTTCCTTTAATGTTCTTTGCTTTTACCCATAAAAAAATACCTCACTATAATAACTACTGTCAAAAGCACTTTTGTAATCTTCCAAATATCACTCTTTTTCGCTTGGGTATAAACATGTGTATGACTCAATTTCACTTTTCGGCACACAATACATAATTGTCTCAAGGACATACTGAGAGTGATGTCCAAGATAAAATAAATAGTCTGTTCCTAGTAGATTGCTTATTTCTAATGGAATATCAATAATGTCCCTGGGCTTATGATAAACAGCTACCGCTAATGTAGGTTTATATTTTGTTACTGTGCTTAACGCTCCATGGATGCAATTTAGCTCATGCCCTTCGACATCTAATTTTATATGGCTCACTATTAGAGATTTCGTACTCACATAATTATCAATAGTAGTTGAATTAATTTTTTTGCACATGCGGATATTATTTTTTAAAAATTCACTAATTAATTTACTTTGTGCTCCACAGCCAGAAAGCTCAAAAATTCGCTCCGCATCAGATAACGCCATATTCACAGGAATTACTTTCAAATTCCTGGCTGAGTTTTGTAAAAGCAGCTGAAAGTTTTCAATATCAGGTTCAAATGTGTGAACATTAACACTAAATTTATCTGCCAATTCTATAGCGGTAGAGCCATCGTAGCCACCTGCTTCAATGACTGTTTCTCCTTTTTTATAGCTCAAATTCGGATGTAAATATTGAGGATACTCAGACATTGGAAAGAAATAAGGTTCATCAAGGCCTTGAGATCGTTGTTGAACAATATTAATTAAGCACTCAACGGATTTGGCATCGTCAAAAATTGAAGCCACTTTTTGCAGCTCTTCCTCATCAAAAATCTGTGATGGCTCATTTTGCCATGAAAAGAATGCTGGTACTTTACAATTAACTCCCTTGTTTTTACAAAATTTATATATGTCTTCCACCCACATTGATCCAATAACTACAGAGTCACTTTTCGTTAATGAATCAGGGCTTACAACCAATTTTCCATCTAAGATTTTTCCGTGGAAATTTATGTTTGAATCAATGTAACCATCAAATGGTATTTCCTGTGCTTCAAGATGCCTAATTGCCTCATACCTACCCTCTCCACATCCCCATACGTAAATACTCATAGCTTTTTTTCTCCTTATGTCTTATTCTTTAGTGAGGCGTTGAAATCCGGAATGATGAATAGGCGCTTCTAGCTGGATAGCCTCCGGGTCTGCCGCAAGCACTCCAAATACCTCAGCAACCGCTAGCTGATATTGATCCAGTTCTGCCGCTTGATGCGCCAACGATGGTTTAAACTGTCGAAAACCTAAAAAACCGCGTTTGAGCATTTCAACTGTAAAGTATGTGTTCAATGCTGCCGCATTGGGCCTCTTGAAAGCAAAGGCCGCAAGCGACGGTAATCCCGTAACATTTATTTCAATGTTATTTGCTTCACCGGCATTCCGCCAGATTTGTTTTACCTGATTGCCGGCAGCGATCAGATGCTTTTCCACGCCCAAGCGTTGGTATTTTCTTAGGGTTGCCAAGGCAGCCGTGGGGCCGATACGATCTGTCCAATTGGTGCTGGAAATGAAAGTGGTTTGAGCGGCTTGCATGACTTTTTCGGTACCCATAACTACCGACATCGCATAGCCATTAGCCATGGATTTTGCAAATACCGCCACATCGGGATAAACCCCATAATTACGATGGATACCACCGACGCACATTCGAAATCCGCTGGTAATTTCGTCAAATATGAGTACCGCACCTATCTCTGTAGCCAACTCGCGCAAGGCCATAAGATAACCGGCCGGAGCATCTTCACCCCGGGCTGGTTCAATGATGATCGCGGCAATCTGTTTTTCCTTGCCCCTGATCTTTTCGCGAAGTGAATCA
>QYPA01000020.1 GCA_007279715.1 Comamonadaceae bacterium
ACCATCGCCACCGTCAAACGCTGACCGTTCGAGCCAGACTTCAAAGCCAGCACACGCGCCGCTTTGTCTGCCGGCAACACCTCAGCTATCACCTCGTCGCTCTCAGGCGCTGTATTCAGCCCCAAGCGGCTCGCCATGGCGCGGGCTGCGCCCCAGTTGTCACCAGAAATCATGACGGTACGTATGCCTTGGGCACGCAGGTCAGCGATCGCTTCTTTTGCGCCAGGCTTGGGTTCATCCGCAAAGGCCATGAGTCCAAGAAGCTGCCATTCTCCAGACACTTGTTGCGCCAAGGCGGAAACACTGGCGCCCTCGTTTTCAAAGGCTTTGGCTTGCGCCTCAAACTCTGCGGGTGTAGCGCACTGCGCATCGAGCTCTTGCATCCATCGCAGACTTCCCAGTGCAAACGCCTGGCCATCCACCTCACCCAAGGTTCCACGGCCCGCTACTGCACGGACATTCAAAGGAGAGCTCCATGCCAAGCCTAGCTGTTTTGCATGGTCAACCACCGCCAACGCCAAAGGATGCGCACTGCCACTTTGCAAAGAAGCACAAGCAGATAAAAGTGAGAGGTCTATTGCCTGTGGGTCTGCCTTGTTTAAGGCGCTCAGAGCCCGCAGAGCGACAAGCCGAGACTTGCCAAGGGTCAAGGTGCCGGTCTTGTCAAAAGCCACCACGGTGACCTTGTGCGCCAACTCAAGGGCTTGCGCGTCTTTAATCAAAATGCCGTGTTTTGCCGCCACGCCGGTTCCCGCCATGATGGCCGCAGGTGTTGCCAATCCCAAGGCACACGGACAAGCAATCACGAGAACGGCCACCGCATGAATGAGCGAGACCTCAAACGCATGGCCGCTGAGCCACCACGCCAGCATGGTCCCGATGGCAATCACCAACACCACAGGAACAAAGACGGCACTCACCTGATCAACCAATCGTTGGATGGGGGCTTTCGCAGCCTGCGCATCTTCGACCAAGCGAATCATCTGGGAGAGCATAGTCTGCGCCCCAACGGCGTCCACACGCACTAAAACCCTGCCTTCTCCATTGATGGAGCCGCCCGTCACGCGCGCTCCAACCGATTTACTCACTGGCAGTGATTCACCGGTCAACATGGACTCATCGACCTGGGTTTGGCCCTCACACACGATGCCATCGACGGAGAATCGTTCGCCCGACTTCACCACCACCACATCACCCACAAGAACTTCTGCGATCGGAACATCAAACTCACCATCGGCCCCAAGCACATGCGCTTGCTCGGGACGCAGCGCATGCAAGGCACGAATGGCAGAAGTGGTTTGGCGCTTGGCCCGCGCTTCCAACCATTTGCCCAAGAGCACCAAGGTGATCACCACAGCTGAGCTCTCAAAATACAAATGCACCATCGCGTCGGGCGCAGCACTCAACCACAGCCAAACCGACAAAGACCAGCCCGCGCTCGTGCCCAATGACACGAGCAAGTCCATGTTGCCGGCTCTGTTTTTAACCGCATGCCAAGCGGCCACATAAAAGCGCCAACCTAAAACAAATTGCACGGGCGTGGCCAATAAAAACTGCCACACCGGCGACAACATCCAATGCCCGCCCCAAGCTTGGGCCACCATAGGCAAAACCAAAGGCAAGGAGAGGGCTAGACCCCAAGCCACAGGCCCGAATCCCGCCCACGCGGAGACGTCTTGGGCATCGATTGCGGCCTCCGCAGCCCGGGGTTCATAACCGGCATTGCGCACAGCACGGCGCAATAGCGCCTCCATGTGAGGTTGATTCTCCGCACTAAGAACGAAATGAATCCGGGCAGACTCGGTCGCCAAATTCACAGTGGCATCTTGGACACCCTCGACCCGCTTCAATGCTTTTTCAACACGTCCTACGCAGGAAGCACAGGTCATTCCCCCAATACCGATATCTAAGGATGATTGCGCGGTGGTTTCAATAGAGGGCATCGCGACACCTTACTCCACTTAGGCGGCCAACGGTACCGGCAACTGGCCGATGGCCACCTCACCCCCCAAAGCCTCGATCAAGGCAGGAAGCATGCGGGATAACTCACCTGTAGCAATCGACACATCTGAATCGAAATTGTCGTCAGCGCGGTCACCCGCGGTCATCGGGGCATTTTCTAAAACAACGTCTAAAAAAGCCATCTTTTTCAGGGTAAGGGACTCTGTCAAAACAAAGGAAATGCGGTCATTCCAAGTCAAGGCCAAGCGAGTGGGGACTTTACCGGCGGCAATATGCTGGGACACCTCGTCCGTATCCAAGGGGTGGCGGGTGTAGCGTACGACGGCTTTGGATTCATCAGCGGCTTTGAGTTCACACTCTCTGTCCACACTAAAACCAGGAGGCGCTTCTTTGCTTCCAAGCCAATGGGCCATCGATGCAGCAGGCGATGCCTGGGTATGAATCAAAGTCACCGCAAAACCCTCGATGGACTTGACCAAGCAGGTCAGAACCTCGTCGGCCTTGGCTTGGCTCCCCGCATCCAAGACCATCCACTGATCCTTGGGGCTCATCCAAACCGTGACCGTACTTTGCTTGCTAAAAGCCATCGGCAGCAAAGCCAATCGGGCATCGTCAGCCAACGTGCGCTGTTCTTTTTTGCCCGGTTTGCGCCCCGTCGACTCCTCTATCTGCTCTACCTGACTTAGGACTTTGCGCTTGATCACAGAACCAGGAACGGTCTTTACTTCTATTGCTAACTTCAGCACCCACTGACCACCGACGACTTCCACCAAATCACCATGGGCTTGGCCTCGGGGCTCTACCCATCCCACAGATTTTTCTTGCGACGCGCCACACTCATTAAACCGATGGGACTCTAAGGCCTTTTCTAACGCCGCCCGGCTGGCCGTCCAAGGAGAAACAAGCCGGTAAACCATTGCATTTTTAAACACATTGCACTTTCTAAAGAAGTAAAACTCGCGCACTAATTATTTATAAAACTTTACTGAGGCTTCATTGAAAACCACATTCCCGATACATCATCACAGCACACTTGACCCCACTGCGATGCGATGTCCGTATCAAAGAACCTTAAGAGGAATTCAGAATGAAACCCGTTTATAAATCGTTGCTCATTGCCGCTACCCTTGGAGCCGCAGGGTTTGGGGCTCTCGCACAAATGGGGCCCAAAGGCGACCACCCAGAGATGATGCACATGGGCAGCATGCACCACGGTGACCCCGCCAAAATGGCAGAAAGAATTAACAGCCACTTAAGCACTCTCAAAAACAAACTTCATATTACCGCCTCGCAAGAAGGCGCTTGGAGCACCTTCACCGCGGCCATGCAGCCGCCAGCAAAAATGACTGCGTTGCGGCCTGATCGCGCTGCGCTGGACAAACTCACCACCCCTGAGCGCATCGACAAGATGAAACAACTGCGACTGCAAAACCACGAAGCCATGCTCACGCACATGAACCAACGCGACGAGGCTGTCAAAGCGCTTTACAGTGCTTTAAACGCAGAACAAAAAAAGGTTTTAGATGCTGAGCACGCCCGCATGGAAAAGGGAAGCAGTCGGCACGAAAGAATGAAAAGCTAAGCCAAAATTTTTTTTAACTCGCCTGATTGGATGAGCGTTGCCAAGTTTTCAGCGCCTCCGATCAGGTTGCCTTTCACAAAAACCATTGGAAACGTGGGCCAGCCGGTCCACATTTTCAGTGCGTTGCGTTTGTACCAAGTGTTGAAGTAGCTGCCAAATTCCAAATAGGTGTGGGCGACACCCTCCGCATCAAGCGCTGCACGGGCGCGTTTGGGCATGGGGTTCATTGCCATTCCAACGACAACAACAGCATGCGCCGCAATAGCCGCTTGCACTTCTTGCACGATCGCATGGTTATTGGTTTCCACTTCATGGCGAATAGCGGGATGAATGTGGGTTTCTAGCAATATAGGACGCGGCATGGTTGACTCCTGTGTCTGAAAACAAGCATTATCAACGCGCGTGCTTTTTGTCCTTACACTTCCTTTATGCAAAAGTTTGACCTAACCACCATTGTTCGAACGATTGACGTTCTAAAACCGTTGGAATGGCTGGCCTTGGGGTGGAAAGATATCTCGCGCCTGGGTTGGTTGAGTCTCGTGCACGGCATCGCGCTGACCCTTGCAGGGGGGCTGATCGTTACCGTTGCACACCCCCGCTTTTGGTTACTTGCGGGCGCCTTGTCGGGGTTTTTAGTTATCGCGCCCGTACTGGCGACTAGTTTGTACGCATTAAGTCGCGCCCTAGAGCGGCAAGAGCCCATCGGCCTTGGATTGATTTTTAAAACCTGGCTCAATTGGCAAAACAGCCACTTTAATAAATGGGGTAACGACTATTGGTGCATGGTCCAATTTGGTACGCTTTTGTCTCTTGCTGCGACGGGGTGGGTATTAATTTCGGCAGCGTTGATTACGCTGTTGTCGCCCATTCCAATAGAAAGCCCGGTTGATTTTTTACGCCACGTGGTGTTGGCACCCTCGGGGTGGCTATTTGAACTTTGGCTTGCCTTGGGTGGCGTTTTAGCGGCGCCCCTCTTTGCTTCAAGTGTCGTGACCATGCCTTTACTTTTGGACCGCCGGGTTTCACTATTGCAAGCCGTCATCATCAGCTGGGCTGTGATTCTCAAAAATCCCATTCCTATGGCCTTGTGGGCGGGACTCATCATGGGAATGACGCTGCTGGGACTCGGTTCACTCTTGTTGGGTTTGGTCTGGATCATTCCGATGCTCGGCCATGCCAGTTGGCACGCTTACCGTGCATTGATTGATGCCAGCAACCTGCCACCACGCACAGAAGAATAATGTTCGGTTACACAGAAGCAGACATTGCCGGCTTTGGCCTGACCTTTGGGGTCGGTGCTTTTATGCTCTATATGCTTTTCATCATTGGTCACTTGGCTTGGGAAGCCAAAGCCGGTAAATTTGGTACGTTCGTTTTGTTTTTAGGTTTGGCCTTTGGTATGGTGGGTTTTGTTGCCAAGATGGCTATTCAATGGGTTCTGCATATCTAAATGGTTAAGCCATCACGCGAATCCCAATCAACCAACCGTGCCCCCAGAGCGCAAACAACGCCCAGGCTAAACCACCTAAGGCAACTGTAATCACTGTCGCTCGGTTATTCCCTGGCGCATAGCTTGTTTGTAACCGCTTGTCGCGTTGGCGTGCGGCTCGGAAACACAAAACACTCCATACTAAAAAAGAACCAAACAGCACCACATGGGCGGCGCTCGCATTCGACAAAAGATGCGCCAAAGCCCAAACTTTGACAGCCAAGATCATCGGATGATGAAGTTTGGCTTTAATAGCATTGCCAGGAACATAGGCGGCGGCTAAGAAAACAAAAGATATCAATGTAAGCAAAGCAGCCACAAGCCGCATGGGTGGCCATGGCGTCCAAAGCAACAACGGGGTTTCCCTGGCAAGACCAAAACCGACAAGTATTAAAACGAATCCCACAATAGACAATACGGTGTATAGCAACTTGAAGCCCTTGTCACCAGCACGTGCAATCCATCGGTCTCGCAAACCATCACCACCCAAACGAAGTGAATGAACAGATAAAAAAATAAACAGACCAAAGCACAATAAAAACATACGATGAACCTCACAATGGATTGGATAAGTATGTGGATAGTTTGCAGGAAATGTCCAACTTATCCACAGAAAAATATTTTTTAGAAATTTATCCCCATTTTGTCAACACCGAAAACAAAATCATAAACATGGATATACATGC
>QYPA01000095.1 GCA_007279715.1 Comamonadaceae bacterium
GGCTGCGACTGCAAATTCCAAATCAGCGCGGGTGTGTGCTGCGCTCATCTGAACGCGGATACGGGCTTGCCCTTTGGGAACCACGGGAAAGAAAAACCCGACGACATACACCCCCAGTTCTAGCAAGCGCGCTGCGAGTTGCTGGGCCAGAACGGCGTCAAACACCATGATCGGAACAATCGAATGCTCACCTGGTTTGATGGAAAAACCGGCTTGGGCAATTGCCTCACGGAAATAGCGGGTGTTGTCCGCCAAGGTATCGCGAAGCGCAGTCGATTGCTCGAGTAAATCCAATACAGCAATCGAGGCGCCCACAATCATGGGCGCGACCGTGTTGGAAAAAAGGTAAGGCCTCGAGCGTTGGCGCAGGAGTTCAATCACTTCCCGCCGACCACTCGTGAACCCGCCCGAGGCTCCGCCTAAGCCTTTTCCCAATGTGCCAGTGAGGATGTCAATTTTTCCAAACACGCCGCGGTGCTCGTGGGTACCGCGCCCGGTGGCTCCCATGAATCCGCTGGCATGGCACTCATCTACACCCAACAACGCACCGTATTGGTCGCACAAGGTACGCATCACGTCCAACTGCGCAATCGTTCCGTCCATGGAGAAAACGCCGTCTGTAAAAACCAAGCTAAAACGCGCTCCATCCGCTTTGGCTTCACGCAAACAGCGCTCCAAGTCTTGCATATTGTTGTGCTCGTACCGGTAGCGCTTGGCTTTGCATAAGCGGATGCCGTCAATGATGGAGGCATGGTTCAACGCGTCGCTAATGATGGCGTCTTCTTCACCCAGTAACGGCTCAAACAAGCCGCCGTTGGCATCAAAAGCGGCCGCGTAAAGAATGGTATCTTCGGTACCTAAAAAGCTAGAAAGACGCGCCTCTAAGGTTTTGTGGAGATCTTGGGTGCCACAAATAAAGCGCACCGAACTCAGGCCGTAGCCGTGGGTTCGCAGCGCCTCATGGGCCGCTTCCATCACTGCGGGATGCGATGACAAACCCAAATAATTATTGGCGCATAAATTCAATACTTCGCGGCGGCTGCCGTCTTGCAAGGTGGTTGTAATGTGTGCGCTTTGCGGGCTATTGATGACGCGCTCGGTTTTGTATAAACCGGCGGTGCGAATCGCGTCAAGCTCTTGGGCCAAGTGGGTGTAAAAGGGCGTTGCGGTTGTCATAACAATCTTTCGAGGTCAGTGGGGCACAATGCGCTGGAATAGGTTTCACTGGAAATCAGTGTTGTGCAGTATATCGAACAATATCCACTATAAAGGAATTATTTTGGCAACTCGCATTCCCAAAAATCCTCCCCTTGCAGCTTCACGCGGGGCAACTACCGAGCCGCCTCGGGTGGGTGATACCTTGGCCGCCCTGCGCCAAAGCCGTGCCTTGTCCTTAGACGAGTTATCGCGCAAGGCGGGGGTATCGAAATCGATGCTGTCGCAAATTGAACGCGCCCAAGCCAACCCGACGGTGGCCGTGGTGTGGCGTTTGGCCAATGCTTTGGGCGTGCCTTTGGCAGATTTGCTCGACATTGCGCCCGCGGTTCAGGCCCCAGCCATCGGTTTTCTTTCAGCCCACGCCACGCCCGCCTTGCGGAGCCCGGACGGTTTGTGTGATTTGCGTATCCTCGGGCCCATCGAGCTGGCGGGGCAATTTGAGTGGTACACGCTGAGCGTCGGAGCCGGCGGCGCTTTAGAGTCCAGCGCGCACGAAGACGGAACCCGCGAACACTTGACGGTACAAAGCGGCGCTTTAGAGGTCCATTGCGCCGACGAAGTTCAGCGTCTTAAAGCCGGGGAAACAGCGCGTTACTGCGCCGACCGACCGCACGCGATTCGCAACGTGGGTAAAACCGCAGCTACGGCGTGGTTGGTGGTGGTCCACCCTGCCTAAGCCTTAAAACCGTTCGTGATCTGCCAAATAACGCCACTGCCCGATATCGGTATCGCCCAAACCCACCCGGCCTAAGCGAATACGGCGCATCGCAGTTATTTCTAGTCCTGCCAATTCACACACGTAGGCCGCGAGACCAGGGTGTGCGCCTTTCACGGCCATGCGCAATTTGCTTCCCTGCGGGCCCGAGCTGCCAACGCTGACTTTAGTTTGGGGCAGGTTGTGGCGCGGGTCGCGCAGCGCCCGCTCGATCGGTGTGAGTTGCTCGGGGCTGACTTCGCCTTGCACATCGATGATGAATTCATGCTCCATTACGCCCATATCTTCCACCAGCTTGCGCTGGGTGCGCCAGTCTTGGGTAAATACCAGCAAGCCACTGGCACCGGTCTCAAGCGACATGCTGGCTTCGAGTTGTTGGAAATGGCGTTTCAAAACACGCGTATCCGACGGATCATTGGGACTGCGGTGATCGGGCGTGAGAAGACTCAGCGCGTTTTGAATTTTCGGCTTATTGCCTTTGTAATGGGGACTGGGGATGGGCTCGTCGCCCACGCCATCGAGCCACCCGCTGGGCTTGTTCACGATCAAGGTGATGGCGTTTAAGTTAAGCAGGCTGGCATCGGCTTCGAAGGTGATGCTGTGGTCTATCACCCGAAACTGCGGCTCTTCTACCACTGCGCCGTTGACTTGGACAAAGCCGCTTTCGATATAACGCTCCGCTTCGCTGCGCGAGCAGCCGCGCATTTGCGCAACCCGTTTGGCTAGGCGTTCGCCTTCGGAGTTTGGTGCTTTGGGGATCATGGCTTGGATGGGGTCATTTGTAGCATTTGAATGCGCTCGACATGGGCGAGCAAGGAGCGTTTGGCGACCGGCCAAAGCCGTGGATTCACATCGTCATAGGCCAGCGGCAGCCATTGGTCCGGATCGCCCGCAGGGTTGGCGCTCATCACTGCAGCAATCTTTGCCTCGCGCTTGAGACGGTGGGCTTTAAGGTGCGCAATCGCGCCTAACGCATTAGGCAGCGCGTGGCCGTGGGCAGGAAAAATATATTCGGCATGGTTCTCAACACACGCGTTGTGAAGGACATCGAGAGAATCCAAGTAATCGGCCATATTACCGTCGGGCGGGTCAATCACGGTGGTACTTCCGTTCAGGATGTGGTCGCCAGAAAACAAAATCCCGTCTTCGCGCAGCAGCAAGCAGACATGGTTAGCGGCGTGGCCTGGCGTATGAATCACTTGCAAGGTATGGCTCGCAGAAGCCGAATTCAAAGCGTTGGGGCTCAGGGTCAATTCTTCGCCATGGTGAACTGCTCTATCCGGGATAAATTGACTGTTGGCCCGTGCCGTGGGCGCAGAGGCCATGCCCAAGATAGCTGGAACGGCAGCTCCCGATTGAAGACACAGGTTTTGTAATGGCAAAGCCCCCGGTGAGTGGTCTGCATGGGAATGGGTACAAACAATGAAGCGAATGTTGCCGCCCGAACTATCGGGATGGGCTGCGGCTTGCCAAAGACGCTGGATGTGGTCGGCGTCGGCTGGGCCGGGGTCGATCACCACAAAGCCAGTCAGCGGGTCGCCCACCAAATAGCTGTTGGTTCCGGGGCCCGTCATAAATCCGGGGTTGGGTGCGGTTAAACGCAACACGTTTTGCAAAAGTGCGACGGGTTCAAGCGTTTGCCAGTCGGTGGGCGCGGGAAGGGCGCCTAATTCGGAGTGGCGTTCGGGGTTAAGAATTTGCGAGTGTCGGGGCATGGCAGCATTTTGCAGCTAAAACACGCGCGCTGGCCTCGCCAGCCTCAGAACGGACGCCAGACACCTGATAATTGCGGCTATGCGAATTCAGTTCACCAAAATGCAAGGCGCCGGCAACGACTTTGTGGTTCTTGATGAAACCCAAGGGTCCTTGGGTTTGACGCCTGCGCATTACCGTTTTTTAGGTGACCGCCACTTTGGCGTCGGTGCCGACCAAATTTTGACAGTGCGACCCGCTCCCAGCCCAGACCTTGATTTTGAATATGTGATTCACAACGCCGATGGGGTTGAGGTAGAACAGTGTGGCAACGGCGCGCGCTGTTTTGCGAAATTTGTGCGTGAGCAAGGGTTGAGTTCCAAAGACCGATTGCGGGTGAAAACGATGAAAAGCGTGATTGAGCCTGTCATCACTGCCGACGGCCGCGTCACTGTGAATATGGGAGCCCCCGAATTTCGCTTAGAGCAGATTCCATTTGACGCCTCTGGCCTGAACGCCAAAACGGTGGGGATGTGGAACGCCTGGCCTTTGGAACTTCAAAGTGCCGATGGTTTGGATTTAACGGTGGATATTGCGGCCCTGTCAATGGGCAACCCGCATGCGGTGCAGCTTGTGAACGATGTGGGCACCGCGCCGGTAGAACAGCAAGGGCCTTTGGTACAACAGCACGCACGTTTTGTGCGCCATGTGAACGCGGGCTTTATGCAAATCGTGAACCGAACCCACATCCGATTGCGGGTATTTGAGCGCGGTGTGGGTGAAACCTTGGCCTGTGGATCGGGCGCGTGTGCGGCGGTGGTTGCAGGCATTCGCTGGGGTTTGCTCGACGCCTGCGTCGATGTTCACACGAGAGGCGGTTTGCTGAGTATTGCTTGGGAGGGGGGAAATTCCCCTGTCATGATGACAGGGCCCGCCACCACGGTTTTCCGGGGTGAAATTGACATCCCTGACGCTTTGTAAAACTTGTATTGATTGAACGGAAACGCTATGAGCCAACTCACCGAAAAAACTTTGAACAACCCGATCACAGAAGAAGATATCGCCCATTATTTGGCGAATACCCCCGATTTTTTTGTTCGCCATTCGGAGCTCTTGGCTACGGTGCAATTGTCGAGCCCGCACAGCCACCGCGCTGTCAGTTTGCATGAGCGTCAAGCTGAAATGTTGCGTGAAAAAATCAAGATGTTAGAAGGGCGGATGATGGAAATGATCCGCCATGGCAATGACAATATCCTGCTGTCTGACAAAGTGCTGCGCTGGGCCCGCGGCTTGCTCTTGGTTCCTGCGCCGCACTCGCTGCCTGCGCTCATTACGCAAGAAATTGGCGCGCAATTCTCCGTGCCCCAGGTGGGATTGCGTTTGTGGGGCTTAGACGCAGCCCACGGTCAAGCCGCTTTTACGCAAGGCGTATCGGAAGACGCAAAGTTATTTGCTGCGTCCCTGAAGGAGCCCTTTTGTGGTTTGAACACCGGTTTTGATGCAACCCAGTGGCTTGAAAATCCTGAGGCTGCGAGTTCTTTGGCCTTGATTCCTTTGCGCAGCGGTGAAGCTGGGGGTGTTGGAGCGGGTGCAGGTGAAATTTTCGGAATGCTGGTGTTGGCGTCCATGGATGCGCAGCGCTTTCATGGCGGCATGGGGACGGACTTTTTATCCCGCATTGGTGAAGTCGCCAGCGCCGCGCTAGGGCGCTTGCGCTAAATTCAAATCAGGACCGCGTTGTGTCCTTCATCGCGACCGATGGCGAACTGATTGAGCGTTACTTAGAACACGTTCGCGTTGAAAAACGCTTAGCCCATCGCACTGTCGAACTCTACGCCTTAGACCTTAATAAGCTGCAAAATTTCGCAAGCGCAAGCAGCGCGGCTTCAGGCCGTGGCTTGGCTTTGGTGGATGTTAAAAACAACCATATTCGCCGATGGGTTGCCAGCATGCACAGCGGCGGTCGCAGCGGGCGCGGCATTGCACTTATTTTGAGTGGCTGGCGGGGCTTTTATGCTTGGTTAGGCCGCCAGGGTTTGGTGCCCAGCAACCCGGTTCAAGATGTTCGCTCTCCTAAAGCCCCCAAGCCCTTACCCAAAGCTTTGGGCGTGGACGATGCAGTGCACTTTGCCGACTTTCGAAGTGAAGACAGTGCTTGGTTTGAAGCGCGTGATGCGGCGATGGTGGAGTTGTTGTACGGCAGCGGTTTGCGGGTTGGGGAGTTGGTGGGTTTAGACGTGGTGGCTAGTGCGCAGGCCAAAGGTTGGATTGATATGCAAAGCGCACAGGCCCATGTATTAGGTAAAGGCTCCAAGCGCCGTAGCGTTCCTGTTGGTAGCACAGCCATCAAAGCGCTCGAGCGCTGGATGGAGTTACGCGGCCCTTCAGGGCTTGCCACTGCCGCGCCGGTTCAAGGCAATGAAGCCAACGCAAGCGCTGCACTGTTTCAAGGACGCGGAGGAACCCGCCTCAGCGCACAATCCGTGTGGCAACGTTTGCAGCGCCGCAGTTTGCAAGCAGGAATGGCGACACCGGTGCACCCGCATATGCTGCGCCACTCTTTTGCCAGCCATGTTTTGCAGTCCAGCAGCGATCTGCGCGGGGTCCAAGAGCTTTTAGGCCACGCCAATATCAGTACCACGCAGGTCTATACCCGCCTTGATTTTCAGCATTTGGCCAAAGCCTATGACGCTGCGCATCCAAGGGCCAAGGCCAAGCCGAAGGGGTGACAATACCCCCTATGAAAACGATCAAACTCCGCGCTGGCAAAGAACGTTCTTTGCTGCGCCGCCATCCTTGGATTTTTGAATCCGCCATCGAGCGCGGAGGCGGCGATAGCGGTGAAACGGTTCGCGTTGAAGGTTCTGAGAACCAATTCTTGGGTTGGGCGGCTTTCAGTACCAGCTCTAAAATTCGGGCCCGGGTATGGAGTTTTGACGAAACCCAGCGCATTGACGCCGCATTTTTTTCTGCAACCATTGCAAAAGCCATTCAGGCCAAAACCCGCTTTTTGATTCCCAGTGATGGCATGCGCTTGATCCACGGCGAGTCCGATGGGCTTCCTGGTTTGATTGTGGATCGGTACGGCGACACCTTGGTAGCGCAGTTCACATCGGCGGGGGTTGAGCGGTGGAAAAACCCAATTGCCGATGCGCTGCTTGCGCATACCGGCCTGTCCAAACTCTTTGAACGCTCTGACGCGAGCAGTCGCGCTCTAGAAGGCCTGACGGAAGTCAAGGGTTGGCTGCGGGGGGAGGGGGCAACGGATCTTGTGTTGCAAGAAAACGGCTGGCAACTGGCTTTGGATATTGCCCAAGGCCATAAGACCGGATTTTATTTAGACCAACGCGATAGCCGAAAAAATTCTCAAACTATGCGCAGCGTTTGAACTTTCAACGCGTGCTGAACTGTTACTGCTACACCGGAGGTTTCACGGTTGCGGCCTTAGCCGGCGGCGCTGCCCATGTTCTTTCGATTGATTCCTCTGCCCCAGCCATCGCTAAGGCGCAAGAGAATGTGGCACTCAATGGTTTTGCGCCGGAGCGGGCGGGCTTTATGGATGCCGATGTCAACGCGTCCTTGCGCCAATTCGCGCAAGAAGGGCGAAGCTTTGATGCGATTGTTTTAGACCCACCGAAATTTGCACCCACGGTGGCGCACGCCGAACGGGCCGCCCGGGCTTACAAAGACATCAACCGTTTGGCTTTCAAAATATTAGAGCCCGGTGGCGTTTTATTTACCTATTCTTGCTCGGGTGGAATCAGCCCTGATTTGTTTCACAAAATCGTGGCCTCCGCGGGCGCAGATGCGGGAGTGGATGGATTTATCAGCGAACGCATGGGCGGCGCTCCAGACCACCCGATGACGATGACCTTTCCCGAGGGCGAGTACCTCAAGGGCTTGGTGGTGATGCGAAAACTTTAGGACCGTTCATGTCTTACACCCTGTATTACTCCCCCGATAGCGCCAATATCGTGATCCGAATGGTGCTTGAAGCACTGGCGGTGCCTTACCAAGCCATCGAGATTGACCGGACTGTGGATGGGCAACGCAGCCCTGAGTTTTTGAAATTCAATCCACAAGGTTTATTGCCCGTATTGCTGGACCCCGCCCAAGCCGCCCCCTTGTTTGAAACCGCTGCGATTCTTTTGCACCTGGCTGACCAACACGCGGCATTACCAGCTCCAGAGAAAAAGCACCGTGGGGAATTGTTAAAGTGGCTTTTCTTTTTGTCCAACACCTTGCATGCAGACTTACGCGTTCTGTTTAAGTCTGACGGTTATGTTGCAGATAGCCAAGCGATTCCCGCTTTGCGCAAGGGAATGCACCAGCGGGTGCTTGCGCATTTGGCCTTGTTAGATACAGAGATCGCTAAGGGCGCAGGCGCTTGGCTGTTGGGACAACAGCTTAGCGTTTGCGATTACTATTTGGCTGCCTGTGTTCGGTGGGCGCAGTTGTATCCCCGCGGTGACACACTTTCGCCCTCCGACATCGAAAAATTCCCTGCGCTAACGGGTCTTTTGCAAACCTTGGAAGCGCGGCCTGAAGTACAAAAAGCCTATGCCGCTGAAAGTATCTATGGCAAAGTATTTACCCATCCAGACTATCCCACACAGGCCGTGGTGTGAATCGATTTCCTGCCCATCTTAAGAAGCCTGACAATACACCCATGAAAATGAAAAAGCCACGTGTTCCAGTACATAAGCATGGGCCCCAAATTCAACGCAGCCATGAAGTTCGAATTATTGGCGGCCTTTGGAAACGAACGAAACTCAAAGTTGCCGACAAGCCCGGCCTGCGGCCTACGCCAGACCGGGTGAGGGAAACCTTGTTTAACTGGTTGGGCCAGGATATGCGGGGGTTGCGCTGTATGGACGTTTTTGCGGGTACGGGAGCGCTGGGGTTTGAGGCCGCTTCGCGCGGTGCTGCCGACGTGATCGTGGTGGAACAAGACAGCGCGTTGATAGAGCAACTTAAAGCAACCCAAGCGCAATTAGAAGCCAGCCAGGTGCATGTTTTGCGCGGTGACGGTGTGGCATCTCTGCGCCAAGCGACGCCTGCGACCTTGCATGTGATTTTTATTGACCCGCCTTTTGAATCGGCACTCTATGAACCCGCGCTTGCAGCAGCGAGTCGCGCTGTGGCTGTGGACGGGTTTGTGTATTTAGAGTCTCCCACGGCGTGGAACGATGCACAACTTGCGCCTTTAGGCTTGGCGGTTCACCGCTACCTCAAGGCCGGTGCGGTGCATGCCCACGTCTTAACGCCCACGCTCGCACCCTGAACAGGAGTTCAACCATGGCCTCTTCTACTATTGCCGTTTACCCTGGAACCTTCGATCCGATGACCTTGGGCCACCAAGACATCATTCGCCGAGCGTCTGTCTTGTTTGGCACAGTCATCGTTGCCGTGGCACAAGCCCACCATAAAAAAACCTTATTTACCTTGGAAGAGCGGCTCGACTGCGTGAGTGAAGCCGTAAAGCCTTTGGGCAATATCCAGGTGCTGCCGTTCTCTGGATTGGTAACGGAGTTTGCTCTGCTCCATGGCGCAAAGGCGATGGTGCGTGGAGTGCGCAGCGTGACAGATTTTGACTTTGAGAGCCAACTCGCTGGCATGAACCGGGCCTTGGTGCCTGATCTGGACACCGTATTTTTAACGCCCGATGCGCGTTACCAGCATATTTCGAGTACCTTGGTCAGAGAAATCGCCTTGCTTCAAGGCGACGCCGCGCAATTTGTCGCGCCTTCGGTGTGGGCACGCATGCAGACCAAAGTGCGTACTGCGACTTGAAAGACTCGCTATGGCTTTGATCATTACCGATGAATGCATCAACTGTGACGTCTGCGAGCCCGAGTGTCCTAACGATGCCATTTATATGGGCAAAGAGATTTACGAAATTGACCCCCACAAATGCACCGAGTGCGTGGGTCATTTCGATGAGCCCCAGTGTGTGCAGGTCTGTCCGGTAGCGTGTATTCCGATTCATCCTGAATTTGTCGAAGACCGCGAAACCCTGTGGGAAAAATACCGTCGATTGCAATCGACTGCTGCGTCTTAGGGCGACGCTTTCTTGGCTTGAGGAACTTGACTTACAAAAGCGTCTGACTTCTCTTTGGTTTGAAGCTTGGGTTTTTTGAGAACGACCAATGGTTCTTTTTTAGGTTCTGGAAGTGTCTTGCTGGTCCGCTGGGGTGGCGCTGCTTTTGTCGCTATGGCATTTTCTGCAAGGCGTTTTTTCTCAAGTTCTTTTCCCGCTGCCGCTGTGCGCTTGGTGGATGCGTCAGCTTGCGATTGTTGAGTCGAACTGCGTGCATCATTGGCTTTGACCTCCACCGCTTGGGGGCACGGCGTGTCGCTGTATTGGTTAGCGCATTTGTATACAGCGGTCTGTGCAGACGCACTGCCTAGACCCGCACCGAAAAAAATCACCAAAACAGCACATTGGATTTTTCTCATGGCTTGACGAAAGGTATGGACTCGCTTTGAGGAGGTTCTGGGGCCCCAAGTTCGGGCTTGGGCGGCGCTGGGGGTTTAGGCCGAGGCGGTTTGCTGGTGTGGATCAGCATCGTGGCTTTGGTCATATCGCCCGCCAACAAAGCGGGCAAGGCCTTGAGGGATCTGTCGATACTTTGCTCTAAGGCAATCCGGTGATCAAGGGACGGTTTTTTCAAAACCCAATTGGCGACTTCCAATTTGTCACCGGGGTGGCCAATGCCAAGGCGCAGACGCCAGTAGTCGCCGGTCGCGAGTTGGGCGTGAATATCGCGCAAGCCGTTGTGGCCGGCATGGCCGCCGCCGAATTTGAGTTTGGCTTCGCCAGGCGCGAGGTCAAGCTCATCATGGACCGCCAAGACTTCTTCGGGTTTCACTTTAAAAAACCGGGCCAATGCGGACACCGACTTGCCCGAGAGGTTCATAAAGGTTTGTGGTTTGAGCAGCCAGACCGTCTCACCTTGTACTGTGGTGCGGGCCACCAGTGCGTGGTAACTTTTGTCCATGGCCCAAGATACTTTGAGTTCGCGTGCGACGGCGTCCAAGAATAAAAATCCTGCGTTGTGACGGGTGTTTTCGTATTCGGGGCCGGGATTGCCAAGTCCTGCGATCAGTTTAATCATGGTTGCGATGGTAGACGAAAAGTGTGTTGCGTAAAGCAAAAAGGCCTGCCCCCATCACAGGGTCAGGCCTTTGAATCAGAAAAAGCCTGGGCTTATTTCTTGGCTTTGCCTTTAGCGGCGGGAGCAGCTGCGACCACGGGGGCTTCAACCACTTCAGCCGCTGGAGCGACCACGGAGACGATCACTGGGTTTTCTTTGCCACGGACAACGGCAGAGACGCCTTTTGGCAAGGTCAGGTCTTTGGCGTGCAAAGAAGTGCCTTTCTTCAAAGTGCTCAAATCCACCGCGATGAACTCGGGCAAGTCGGCAGGCAGACAAGCCACTTCAAGTTCAGTCACCACGTGGTTAATCAAGCACGCATCCAACTTCACCGCAGGAGAATTTTCTTCGCCGCTGAAGTGCAATGGCACTTTCATGTGCAAAGTCGTATTGGCTTCGACGCGCTGAAAGTCGATGTGCAAAATCAATTGCTTGAAGGGGTGCATCTGCACGTTGCGCAGCAATACTTTACTTTCCGCACCGTTGAGTTCCATATCCAAGATAGATGCGTGGAACGCTTCTTTCTTAATAGCGTGCCACAACGCGTTGTGGTCAAGCTCAATATTCAAAGGCTCAGCGGTACCGCCGTATACGATACCGGGTGTGCGACCTGTAATGCGGAGACGGCGGCTCGCACCCGTGCCCTGCTTAGCGCGCTCAAAAGCGACAAATTTCATAACTTACTCCTGAAAGAGTCCACCGCGACCAGTGTGACTCCAGTTTTAAAAAGAGGCCGTTTGCCACAGAACGCGGCACGGCCCCGGCTTTTTGTCTCGGTTAGAAAAGGTTATCTTGGTCCGAGAACAAACTCATAACCGACTCACCCTTGGCAATGCGCATGATTGTTTCTGCAATCAGCGGAGCCACGGTGAGTTGGCGAATTTTTTTACATTGGGATGCCGCATCACTCAGCGGAATCGTGTTGGTAACAACCACCTCATCCAAGGCATCGCCATTGGCAATACGCTCGATGGCAGGGCCTGAAAAAATAGGGTGGGTGCAGTAGGCATAGACTTTTTTGGCGCCGCGCGCCTTGAGAACTTCTGCGGCCTTGACCAAGGTACCTGCGGTGTCAATCATGTCATCCATGACGACGCAGTTGCGCCCTTCGATCTCGCCAATGACGTGCATCACTTCACTCACATTGGCTTTGGGTCGGCGTTTGTCAATAATGGCGAGGTCGCAGTTGAGCTGCTTGGCAAGTGCTCGCGCCCGCACCACGCCGCCAACGTCCGGAGACACCACAATCAAGTCTTCGTAGTTCTTTTGGCGCAAATCACCTAAAAGCACCGGAGAGGCATAAATGTTGTCTACGGGAATATCGAAAAAGCCCTGAATCTGATCGGCATGTAAATCCATGGTCAGTACCCGTGAAACACCGGCCGCTTGCAACATGTTGGCGACCACTTTGGCCGTAATCGGAACCCGGGTCGAGCGAGGGCGGCGGTCTTGACGCGCGTAGCCAAAGTAAGGAATCACCGCGCTGATTCGCTCTGCTGAGGCCCGTTTCAGAGCGTCCACCATGATGAGCAACTCCATCAGGTTTTCGTTGGTAGGGGCACAGGTGCTTTGCACCACAAAGACGTCTCGGGCGCGGACGTTTTGGTTGATTTCAACCGCCACTTCCCCATCGGAGAAGCGACCGACCGTTGCAGAACCGAGAGAAATTCCGAGTGTGTGTGCGATATCCGCGGCCATGCCTGGATTGGCATTGCCAGTGAAAACCATGAAGTCAGGAGGTAGTGGTGCCTGCATGCGGATTCCAACGAGGAAATTGGGTTTATGGTCGATTCTTGTTCAGTTGACTGGCCACGATGGCAAGCTAACATATTTGGCAGGGGAAGAAGGATTCGAACCTTCGCATGCTGGAATCAAAATCCAGTGCCTTAACCAACTTGGCGATTCCCCTACACGGGTTGGCAGCTAAAAGCTGCCCACCGATAAACCATCGCTGCGTGCCCATCCCTGCAAAGGGTGAATCTCCAGACTTCGACACAATTTGACTTGCATGGCGGCAGGCGCATCTTGCAATTCAATATCGTGGGTCAGATGCGCAAAAACTGCGCTTCCGGAACCCGTCATCCTTGCGTTTAAGCCCTTGGAGGCAAGCCACTCAAGGGCTTGGTTGACACCAGGGCATAACGTTTGGGCAACGGTTTGCAAATCGTTTCGACCGAAGCCAAAAGCGTTTGTAGCGAAGCCTGAAATTATAGCAAGTTCCGTGTCCCGTTTGAGAGACGGGTCTGAAAAAATCAAACGGGTGTCAAGCCCCGCATCGGGTTTAACCACCACAAAGCGTTCGGATGCAATTGCGACTGGGGTGATTTTCTCTCCCACGCCTTCGACCCATGCGTTGTGGCCCCCTAGGAAAAAGGGGACATCGGCCCCCAGTGAGAGGCCGATCGTGGTGAGTGCTTCAATAGAAAGATCGAGTTTCCAAAGACGATTCAGGGCCAAAAGGGTAGTGGCTGCGTCCGATGATCCGCCGCCCATTCCGGCTTGGGCTGGCACCGACTTGCGTATGCCAATGTGAACGCCTAAAGGGCATTGGGTAGCGTGTTGTAGAACCCGCGCAGCCCGAACACATAAGTCGTCTTCAGGGAGTACCCAAGTCAAATCTTCGCGACTGATGCCGCCATCTTGGCGGACATCAAAGTTCAGCTGATCGCACCAGTCCAGCAGCATAAAAACCGACTGCAGCAGATGGTAACCGTCAGCGCGCTGGCCGGTGATGTGCAAAAACAGATTGAGTTTTGCGGGAGCGGGGATGTCGTAAAGCGACTGCATCGGCAACTTCAGCGTTCGAGAATAATTTTGAGCTCCATCAAGGAGCTGTCGGGGCCGCGTTGGAGGGCGCTGAGTCGGCCTTGTTGTA
>QYPA01000032.1 GCA_007279715.1 Comamonadaceae bacterium
CGCGCAAGCGCATTCATCATCGGCTGCTTTCGGCCCATCAAGTCCGCAGCCCCAGAATCGGCGCGGTATTCGCGGTGGCGCGAAAACCAAGCAACGACGATCGCGGCAGCAAATCCCAAAATAATATCCAAGGCGATGGTGGTGATGTAGTAGCCCATCCCAGGACCGCTGCGCTCGCTGTCGCCTTTGCGTAAAAAACTATCGACGGCGTAGCCAATCACGCGGCTTAAGAAAACCACAAAGGTGTTCATCACGCCTTGGATCAGCGTCATCGTGACCATGTCGCCATTGGCGATGTGGGCTACTTCGTGGGCAATGACCGCTTCAATTTCTTCGTGGGTCATGCCTTGGAGCAAGCCCGTAGAAACCGCCACCAAAGCGGAGTTTTTAAAAGCGCCTGTAGCAAAGGCATTGGCTTCGCCTTCAAAAATTCCCACCTCGGGCATGCCAATGCCCGCCTTGGCCGCGAGCTTTTGAACGGTGTTGACAATCCACACTTCGTCTGAGTTTTCAGGTTGATTGATGATGCGAACGCCAGAGGTCCACTTGGCCATGGGCTTGCTAATGAGCAAAGAAATAATGGCGCCGCCAAAACCCATGATCAAGGCGTACCCCATCAGGGCACCGAGATTGAGCCCGTTCGGCGTCAAAAAGCGGTTCACCCCCAGCAAACTCGCAACAATTCCCAAGACCACCACGACCATCACATTGGTCAATACAAACAAAAGAATGCGTTTCATGATTTCTCCTATGCCCTTATTGTGGGGGAGCCGGGTAAAAATTCAAGGCGGATATAGCAAGAACCTAAAAAAAAGAGGGTTGATGCGCGAGGATTTCACGCTTAGATCTAAAAACAAAAGCATCGTCGTAAAAGCCAGGGTTTTCGTTGTCGGCCCACCATCCCGGAACCCCCAATATCGGTAAATGGGCAAACGGTTTAAGCGCTAATTTTTCCTCAGTGACTTCAGCAGCCATCCAAGCATCCATTGCTTTTACCGAGTTGTCTTGCGCAGTGACGCGGTAGACATGGGCCGTGATGCCTTTGCGGGGCTGAACCAATTTTTCTAACAAAGCATGGCCGAATAAAACCAAATGAGACTGGGCCCACAAAGGCCGCAGGTCGACAAAAAGTCGCCTCCAATTTTTATCCTCTAGAGATTGCCAGAGCGAATCGGGCGCCTGCAAAAAAGCTGCATTTTCATCAAACACCGTAATGCCATCGCGCGTGGGGCCGCGCACACTTTGAACGCCGCTGCGTTTGATCTGCTGGGCCTGCAACTGATTTAAGCGCACTTTGGTTTGAGGAAATGTCAGCCAGCACAAGCCATTGAAAAAATCATGCAAGCCGTCGCGGGTCGGGACGTTGCGGGTTCGGTAAATATAGGCTTCGTAGGCCTCATGCGTTGGAAGCTTGCTTTGAGGAACAAACCCCACCGGACAATCTGCAGCATGCGATTGGCAGTAATTATTGAGCGCCTGGGCGCAGTCTTCGCCTGATTGCACTCCTAGGGCTACTGCTTGACCTGCCTCGCGCCAAGGGTTAAGCCAAGGCGCAGACCAGTCAATCGCTTTTAGACCATGCGCCACTGCAGCACTTCACCACCGGCCAAGGGTTTCAAGACCGCGTCGCCCAAGGCATAGCTCTCCGGTGGCGTCCAGCTTTCTCGTCGCAAAGTGATGGTGCTTTCGTTACGAGGCAATTGGTAAAAGTCTGGCCCAAACAAACTGGCAAACCCTTCGAGCTTGTCCATCGCACCCGCAGCATCAAAGGCTTGGGCATACAACTCAATCGCAGCATGTGCGGTGTAACAGCCTGCGCAGCCACTGGCGTGTTCTTTGAGATGCGCCGCATGCGGGGCGCTATCGGTACCTAAAAAGAATTGTGGCGATCCACTAGTGGCTGCAGCAACTAAAGCCTCTCTATGAATTTCGCGTTTTAAAACCGGTAAGCAGTAGTAATGGGGACGAATTCCCCCAGAAAAAATTGCGTTACGGTTGTAGAGTAAGTGGTGCGCCGTGATGGTGGCAGCGGTGAAGTTACCAGCACTTTGAACATACTGCGCTGCTTCACGGGTCGTGATGTGTTCAAACACGATTTTGAGTTCCGGAAAATCACGGCGCAGCGGAATCAACTGGGTGTCAATAAATACCGCCTCCCGGTCAAAAAGATCAATCTCACTGGACGTTACTTCGCCGTGTACCAAGAGCAACAATCCTTCGCGTTGCATCGCTTCAAGCGTTTTGTATGTTTTACGTAAATCCGTGACGCCTGCGTCACTGTTGGTCGTCGCCCCAGCAGGGTAGAGTTTGACTGCCACAACCCTCGCGTCTTTGGCCCGCTTGATTTCGTTGGCAGGTAAGTTGTCGGTGAGGTACAAGGTCATCAAAGGCTCGAAAGGCTTTTGACCTGCAAAGGGCTTAGGTGCCGCAGAAAAAATGCGTTTTCGGTAAGCCACAGCCTGTTCTGCAGTCGTGACCGGCGGGCGCAAGTTAGGCATGATGACCGCACGACCAAACTGCGCAGCGGTATGCGGAACAACGGTTTTCAGCGCCTCTCCGTCGCGCACATGCAGGTGCCAGTCGTCAGGGCGAATCAGGGTGAGGCTTGAAGGGGAGCGTGAATCGGAGGGTTGCGTCATAGCGGCTATTGTCCCAAATCACGCAGCATTCAATTGGGCCAGGTATTCCCACAGAGCTTGGGCACTGCGTTTGACAGTTACGCCAGAGGCGCGACTGGCCGGCATGCCAGAGCGGGCGGGCTCTTTGGCGGTCGGCCGCTCACGGTAGGCACGCACTTCCATCGTGATTTGTAAGCCGGCTAGATTCTGAGGTAGCGCACTGACCAGTTTTTTGGCGCGTACGTCTTTTTTGACTGCGCTGTGGGGCAAGAAAGCGATGCCGTGTCCCTCCAGGGCCATGGCTTTGAGACCTTCGGCCATGTCGGTTTCATACACGCGGTCTAAATGAACCGCGGTCTTGGCTTCCTTCAAAATCAAATCCACCATTTGGCCGAGATACGCTCCCGACGCATACGCCAAGTAAGGCGAGGGCTGGCCGGCCTTACCGGGCAAGGTCCAAAGCGGTAAGCCTTTGTCATCGGGCTTCACGTACGGCGCTACCACTTCTTGGCCCAGGCTGACCATTTCATACCGATCTGCGTCCAATTGGTAGGGTTGCGAAGGATGGTGGTAAGCAATCAAAAGATCGCAACTGCCTTCGACCAAACGCATCACCGCATCATGGACATTGAGGGCGATCAGTCGGCTTTTGATTGGCCCGAAGTCTTCGCGCAAGGCGGAAACCCAAGCGGGGAAAAAAGTAAACGCCAGCGTATGGGGGACCGCAAATTCAATCACATCTTGGCCGGCCGCACTGTGTCCGCGCATCATGGCCCGGGTCGATTGCAAGGCCTGTAAAACCTCTAAGGACTGTTCGTACAAAGTCGCGCCAGCGGGAGTTAAACGGGTGGGGTAAGAACTGCGGTCGACGAGGTCTACCCCGGCCCAAGCTTCAAGTGACTGAATCCGCCGAGAAAACGCCGGCTGCGTCACATGGCGCAGATGCGCAGAGCGACTAAAGCTGCGGGTCTCTGCCAAAGAGACAAAATCTTCAAGCCATTTGGTTTCCATAAGAAGGTTATGCGTTGGAGGTTTCGTTGCTTTGCTGTAAAGCCCACATCTGAGCGTAACGACCTTGCGCTTGGAGTAAATCGGTGTGCGTCCCGCGCTCCACAATACGCCCTGCGTCCATCACCAAAATCATATGCGCATCCACAACCGTCGAAAGGCGGTGGGCAATCACCAGCGTGGTTTTATTCTGCGCTACGCGTTGCAACTCGGCCTGAATACCACGCTCATTGGCTGAATCAAGCGCGCTGGTGGCTTCGTCAAAAATAAGAATAGGTGGATTTTTGAGCAGCGTTCTGGCAATCGCCACGCGTTGCTTTTCGCCACCAGACAACTTTAGACCGCGCTCGCCGACCATGGTTTCGTAACCCGCTGGCGTAGAGCGAATAAAGTCATCGATATGGGCTGCCCGTGCCGCTGCTTTCACGTCTTCTAAGCTGCTACCGGGACGGCCATAAGCAATGTTGTATTCCACCGTATCGTTAAACAAAACCGTGTCTTGCGGCACGATTCCAATCGCAGCGCGCAGACTGGCTTGGGTGAGCGTTTTGATCTCTTGCTCTGCCACATAAACGCCACCTTCTTGAACATCGTAAAAACGGTACAAAAGACGAGCCAGCGTGGATTTTCCAGAACCTGAAGGCCCGACTACGGCCACCGTTTTTCCTGCGGGTATGTCAAAACTGATGTGATGAAGAATCGTTCTATTGGGCTCGTAAGCGAATGTCACATCAGCAAAACGGACACTGGCATCCAAAGCACCACGTGGCAGACTCAATGGGTGGGCATCCGGCGCATCCGCAATTTCTTGGTTACGTTCCATTAATGTGAACATTTTTTCCAAGTCCACCAAGTTTTGTTTCAGTTCACGGTAAATCGCACCTAGAAAATTCAGAGGAATATAGATCTGAATCATGAATGCGTTCACCATAACCAAGTCGCCCAAGGTCATCCGGCCGTCCACAACCCCTTGCGTCGCACGCCACAGCATGGCAACCAAACCGCTGGCAATGATCAGTTGTTGGCCCGCATTCAAAATACTTAAAGTGCGTTGGCTGGTCAAGGCCGCACGGCGGTAGCGCTCCAGGTTCTCGTCATAGCGGCGGGCTTCAAATTCTTCGTTATTGAAGTATTTGACGGTTTCGTAATTCAAGAGCGAATCAATCGCGCGGGTATGGGCCTTGGAGTCCATCTCGTTCATGCGCTTGCGAAACTGGGTTCGCCATTCGGTCATGGAGATGGTGAAGCTGATGTAAACGACCAGCGCGATCACCGTGATCCACGCAAACCAAACATCAAATTTAACTGCCAGTAAGGTGAGCACCAAGCTGACTTCAATCAAGGTCGGGATGATGCTGTAAAGCGAATACGACACCAAAGAATGCACGGCGCGCGTTCCGCGTTCAATGTCGCGGGTCATGCCACCGGTTTGGCGCTCTAAATGAAAACGCAAACTCATCGCGTGAAGATGGCGAAACACGCCTAGTGAAATCGTTCGCGCGGCCCCTTCGGTGGCTTTAGCAAAAACCAATTCACGCAATTCGGTGAACAAGGAGGTACTCAAGCGCAAGGCAGCGTAAGCCACCAGCAAAGCCACCGGCACCACCAGGATCGCACGCGGGTCGCCCGGTTGCGGGGTCATGGTGTCCACCAAATCTTTGAGCAACAAAGGCACGCCGACGTTGGCCATCTTGGCCCCCACCATAAACGCCAAGGCCGCAATCACCCGCCATTTGTACTCCCACAAGTAGGGGAACAAGCGCCGTAAGGTGGACCAATCTGTCCCCTGAAGTGGCTGGGTAACCGGTATTTCGGCAGCTGCCACCGTTCGGGGAGAGTCGACAGAAGGACCAAAAGAGCGCATAAGTGACAATTCAGTGAATTAAACCGAGATTGTGCCCATGTCTGAAACCTTGCCTCCAACCCCCGTTGAACTTCCCACTGACCAGGTCCTGGTACTTAAAGTCATTCCCATGCCGGGCGACTGCAATGCCAACGGCGATATTTTTGGCGGCTGGGTCATGGCGCAGGTGGATATGGCGGGGTCTGTGCTGCCGGCGCGCTATACCGACGGCCGCATGGCGACGGTTGCGGTGAACGAATTTATTTTTAAACAACCCGTTCGCGTCGGCGACATTTTGTCCTTCTTTTCTAAGGTGGTTCGCATTGGGCGAACCTCGATCACCGTCAAGGTGGAGGTTTTCGCAGAGCGTTACCGAAGCCAGGGAACCTACATCAAAGTCACCGAAGCCTCGGTAACCTACGTGGCCATTGATGACAACGGTAAACCCAGAGAAATACCCCGCAAATAAACAAGGGATTTCCCGAGTCCTAATGCGAGAAAAGTCACGCGAGAGACAAGTAATTCCTCTCAACTAGTAAGAACCCTATCAAGAGAAATTCATTCTCAAGATATAAACGCACTGCA
>QYPA01000057.1 GCA_007279715.1 Comamonadaceae bacterium
GCATTTTTTGCGATGCATGGCCTCAATGACCCTGAGGCGGTTCAAGCGATCAGCGCCCGCACGAATTATTTTCCTAATTTAGTCCCTTCTATCCCGAACCAATACACCCGCTTGATGGATGGAAAGATCGTTGAAATCGGGGGCAAATCCTGGCGTTGTATCAGCGGTTACGGCCACGCACCTGAGCACATGGCCTTGTATTGTGAAGAGCTTCACCTATTACTGGGCGGTGACATGATGCTGCCGCGTATTTCCACCAATGTCAGCGTCTATGACCAAGAGCCTGAAGCGGACGCACTCAAGCTTTTTTTAGACTCGATTGATAAGTTCAAAGCCTTACCCGAGAACACCTTAACGCTACCTTCGCACGGCAAGCCCTTTACTGGTTTGCATATTCGGATTCAACAACTGCACGACCACCATGCTGATCGATTAGCCGAGGTGATGGTCGCTTGCACTGATAAAGCGTGTAGCGCGAAGGACGTGGTGCCTGTGATGTTCAAGCGTGCGCTGGATATGCACCAAATGACGTTTGCTATGGGTGAAGCCATTGCACATTTACATACCTTGTGGTTTGAAGGAAAACTGCACCGCCGACTTGGCGCGGATGGGGTGTACCGCTTTAGTGCCGAAGTGGCGGCTTAAGGTCTCGCCTCACCACTTGGGCAGTCCGTCGTCTTTGAGTTGACCGCGTAACACCGCATAGTCTGGCACCACAGTGCGCACCGTGTCCCAAAAGCGCGGGCTGTGGTCCATCACGCGTAAGTGGCTTAACTCATGCGCCACCACGTAGTCAATAACGGCTGGTCGAAAATGAATCAAGCGCCAGTTCAGTCGGATCGATCCGTCAGATCCCGCGCTGCCCCAGCGGGTTCCTGCGTTACTGAGTGAAAGACGCTTCCAGCGCACGTCAAGCAATGTGGCGAAATGGTCCAAGCGTTGGGCAAACAATTCTTTGGCTTGGCGCATCAACCAAGCTTGTACTCCGTCTCGAATTTGCGCAGGTGTTGCCGTCTGTGATAAGCCGACGCGCAAAACACGCGTCGCGCTATCTGCGTCAAAGTTCGCAGTTTCCATGTGCGCACCCGCGCCATCAAAGTTGTGTTCGGGGTCTAAAACGATGCGCAGTGATTCACCCAAAAACGGAAAAACGGTTCCGTCTTGCCATTCAATGTGCGTCTCACTTTGGCGCACATGACGCTCATGGGTTTCGTGTAATTTGCGCACAATCCAGCGCGCCTTTTCTTGCAGCGCGGCGTCCACTTCGTACAAGGGCGTCCAGCGCGGCGCCCGCACACTCAACCCTTCGTGGCCCACCACCATGCCGATGCTGCGGCGCTTGGCCCGGGTAAATGCATACGAGACCATAACCCCATCCAAGCGCACTTGGCGCGTCGCTTGCGGATGAACCCAGTTGTGACCGGTTGATGCAGGTGGCTCGGAAGCATCAGGCCGCGACTCAAATAAATCCAGGGTGTAACGCAACAAAGAATGCATAGACCGCTTGCTTTGTAGATTTAGGTACTGGCCTTGGCGGAAGTGTACGCATCGGGGTCGAGGCGGTGCATCTCCGTTTCAATCCAGTTTTCTACCTCGCGCATCATCTCTTCGGCTCGGCGGCCATCGCTTGAAATCGCAGGCCCGATGGATAACTCTACGATACCGGGGTGTTTGATGAAAGCTTTGCGCGGCCAGCAGGTAGCCGAGGTTACCGCAATCGGGATCACTGGTGCGCCCGTAGCAATTGCCAAACGCGTGCCGCCAGATTTGTACTCGCCTTTTTCGCCACGGGGAATGCGCGTGCCCTCTGGAAACATGATGACCCAGACGCCCCGCGCTAACAACTCTTTGCCCTGAGCGACTACTTTTTGAAACGCTCGGGCGCGCAAGCTGCGGTCAATGTGGATCATGTCCAAACGCCCCATCGCCCAGCCAAAAAAAGGAACATGCAGCAGTTCCTTCTTAAATACAAACGCCAAGGGCCGGGGCATCAAAGCGGGCATCAAGAACGTCTCGAAAGTGGATTGGTGCTTGACCAACAATATCGCCGGGTTGGTGCCATGCGGGAGGTTTTCCATTCCAATGACATTCACCCGAATTCCCAAAATGACGCGCGCTCCCGCAATCGACCATGTCAACCATTGCGATGCCATCCACCACAAGGGGTTGCCGCGCACAAAAATAGAAGCTACCAAAATCGCAATCGCCCATGGAATGACGGTGATGAACATCCAAAGCATGTGCAATACCGAGCGCAGAAAAGAGATGAAAGTGTGCATTCGTTTAACCACGCGAGACAATAAAGTCAGCAAACGCACTGAGGTCGGCGTGCACGATGGTTTTGTCTGGATAGGTTGATGGCAACACGCCATTGGGATACTGGGCCGCTTTGCCCGTAAGTACGGCGTGGGGCTCACACCCCACTGCGACCGCAGCCACCAAGTCCCGCGCCGAATCGCCTGCAGATGGCATTCCGGTGAGTGGCATGCCGTAGCGTTCTGCGATTTGCTCAAACAAGCCCGGCGCAGGTTTGCGACAGTTGCATGATTCCTCTGGTCCATGTGGGCAGTAAAAAACAGCGTCAATCCGCCCGCCAACGGCTGCCAACATCGAGTGCATTTTGGCGTGCATCGCATTGAGGGCCGCCACATCGAACAAGCCCCGGCCAAGCCCCGACTGGTTGGTCGCCACCACCACGTGCCAACCCGCATGGTTCAAGCGCGCAATCGCATCGAGCGCGCCGGGTAGCGGTTGCCATTCCTGCGCAGATTTAATGTAGTCGGCGCTGTCTTCGTTGATGGTTCCATCGCGGTCAAGAATGACAAGTTTCATGGGTATTCCAAATTTTTGCATTAACTGGCCAGCCGGGCAAGGTCGGCGACACGGTTCATTGCCACATGCAGCGACTTCAAGAGCCCTTGTCGGTTGAGGCGAACTTTCATGTCCTCGGCGTTGACCATCACATCGTTAAAAAATGCATCAACGGGCGCACGCAGCGCAGCCAGCGTTTGCAGGCTTGCGGTGTAGTCGCCTGAATTAAATTGGGCTTCAGACGTAGGAAGGAGCTTTTGCATGACTGCATAAAGGTTCTTTTCGGCGTCTTCTTGCAAGAGCGCTGGGTTGACATCGGCGTCCACCTCGCCGGCTTTCTTCAAAATGTTTCCGATGCGCTTGTTGGCTGCGGCCAATGCGGGGCTTTCGGGTAATGTAGAAAAAGCACGCACTGCATTCAAGCGAGGCAAAATTTCCCCCAAGCGCTGCGGGCGCAAGTCAAGAACTGCATCTACCTCTTGTGCGCTAAAGCCTTGTTCGCGCAAACTGCCGGAAAGGCGGTCGTAGATGAACGATATAACACCCTCTAACACGTTATTTTCTTCAATATTTTTCAATGAATCACCCGCCATAATTGCTGGCAAACCACCTTCGAAAATTTGTTTTTGAAGATTTTCAGAAATGATCTTCAACACAGCACCAAGCAAACTATCTATGTCTAAGGCCAAGTCTTTTTCTATGAGCATGCGGTTCACACCCAGCGCATGGCGACGCAGCGCGAAAGGGTCTTTATCGCCCGTAGGTAAGTTGCCGATTCCGAACATGCCGACCAGAGTTTCCAATTTGTCAGCTAACGCCACTGAAACGCCGACCATATTGGTTGGTAACCAATCACCTGCAAAACGTGGGCAGTAATGATCTGAAATAGCCGTTGCAATTTCATCACCAAGCCCATCATTTTTCGCATAGTAATTCCCCATAATGCCTTGAAGTTCGGGGAACTCTCCAACCATATCGGTTAAGAGGTCAGTCTTGGCTAGGCGGGCAGCGAGTTCGGCCTTCTCGGCCAATACGTCACCGCCGAGCTGCTGACCAATCGCTCTCGCGATTTCGCAGACGCGCTTCATGCGCTCACCTTGTGAGCCTAGCTTGTTGTGGTAAACCACTTTGGACAAGCCCTCAACGCGCGATTCCAGCGTCTTCTTGCGGTCTTGGTCATAGAAGAATTTGGCATCGGCCAGGCGCGGGCGCACCACGCGCTCATTGCCGCCGATGACTTCGGATGGGTCCGCAGGCGAAATGTTGCTGACCACTAAAAACTGGTTCATCAACTTACCAGCAGCGTCGAGCAGGGAGAAGTATTTTTGGTTAGCCTTCATCGTAAGGATGAGGCATTCTTGTGGGACATCAAGAAATTGTTTTTCAAACTCACACACCAAGACGTTGGGGCGCTCTACCAAGCCCGTGACTTCGTTGAGCAAATCGTCATCGTCAATCGCTTGAGCGCCGACCTTTTGGGCCGCAGCTTGCAACTGGCGAGCGATTTCTGCTTTTCGCGCACTAAAGCTGGCAAGGACTGCGCCATCGCGCTGCAACGTTGTGTCGTAGTCGTCCGCGTGGGCGATGGTGACCGGTGAGACGGCGGCTTCAAAGCGGTGACCTTGGGTGGTGTTTCCGGCAGTGAGGCCAAGCGCGTGAACAGGAACCACGCTTGCGCCATGCAGGGCCAACAAGCAATGCGCAGGACGCACAAAACTCACACTGGTCCAGCCAGGAAGTGCGCAGTCCCGCTCGAGTTGGTAGCTCATCACTTTGGGAATCGGCAGTTTTGCAATCGCCTCATCCAACGCTTTTTGCAGGCCTTCGGCCAAAGTCACGCCGCGAACCGTATTTTCAAAAAAGAGCGCTTCGGCTTTTCCGTCCATCGCCCGCTTGAGGCTCGCCACTGCGCTGGCGTCTGCGCCCAAGGCCTGCAATTTCTTGAGTAAGGCTGGCGTGGCTTGTCCTGATGCGTCAAGACCGATTGCCACCGGCATCAGTTTTTGAGAGACTGCTTTGTCGGGTGCTTGTTCCAAAACGTGGGTGACGTGAACGGCTAAGCGACGGGGTGATGCGAATTCTGTGACGGCTGCGTCTGCTGCTGCAAGTCCTTGGGTTTTCAGGCTTTGGCTCAATACATTGCCAAACGCGGCGCCTAGTTTTTGCAATGCCTTAGGCGGAAGTTCTTCAACAAAAAGTTCAAAAAGAAGGTTCTGGATCGTCATAAAAAGTGTTCTGCCTTCGTGTTCTTAGGCTGCGGTAGCCACGGTTTTTTTAGGCATCTGCTCAATCCACTCACGCGGGGCCATTGGAAAGCCCAGTCGCTCTCGACTTTCAAAATAGCATTGGGCGACGCCTCGGGCGAGGTTGCGAATGCGGCCCATGTAGGCAGCGCGCTCAGTTACGCTGATCGCGCCGCGCGCGTCTAGCAAGTTAAAACTGTGTGCGGCTTTTAATACTTGCTCGTAGGCGGGCAAGGCCAAAGGCACGCTGATTAAATGCTTGGCTTGCTTTTCGTGGGCGTTAAAAGCGGTGAATAAAAAGTCGGTGTCGCTGTGTTCAAAGTTGTAGGTGGATTGCTCGACTTCGTTTTGTTTATAGACATCGCCATAAGTCATGCTGTCAGTCCATTGCAGGTTGTAAACGTTGTCTACACCTTGCAAGTACATGGCCAAGCGCTCGAGCCCATAGGTGATCTCGCCAGTGACGGGCTTGCAATCGATACCGCCGACTTGCTGGAAATAGGTGAACTGCGTGACCTCCATGCCGTTCAACCAGACTTCCCAACCCAAGCCCCAAGCGCCCAATGTCGGGTTTTCCCAATCGTCTTCGACAAAGCGAATGTCATTTTTTTTCAAATCAAAACCTAAGGCTTCGAGGGAACCCAAATACAAATCCAAGATATTGCTGGGCGCAGGTTTCATCACCACTTGGAATTGGTAGTAGTGCTGCAAGCGGTTGGGGTTTTCGCCGTAGCGTCCGTCCTTGGGGCGACGGCTGGGCTGAACATACGCCGCCTTCCAAGGCTCAGGCCCGATGGCCCTTAAAAACGTGGCCGTGTGTGACGTTCCGGCCCCGACTTCCATGTCATAGGGTTGCAACAAGGCGCATCCCTGCGCATCCCAATACGACTGGAGGGTCAAAATAATTTGCTGGAAAGTCTTCATGGCAGGCGCAGGGTGGTGGTCATTGGGGTTCGCGTTAACCCTTGATTTTACGGGGCATTGCATAAGCTATGCTTTTGGCAAAGGAGACCGACATGGGTTCACAACAATGGGTTTTAGGTTTGGTCTTGGCCACCATGGTTTTTTCAGTGGCCTTGGAGTTGCGTCTGGATGACTTTAAGCGGGTTGCGCAAACGCCGAAAGCCGTGATCTGCGGCTTGATTCCGCAATTTATTTTGCTTCCTGTAGGCACGTGGTTGGCCACCCTGGTCTTAGATCTGCCCTCGAACATAGAAACCGCCATGATTTTGGTGGCTGCTTGTCCGGGCGGGAGCTTAAGCAACGTGGTGACGCACATCGGCAAAGGCAATACGGCCTTGTCGGTCAGCGTCTCGGCGGTGGCTAGCGTGATTGCTTTGGTAGCAACCCCCTTTAACTTTAGCTGGATGGTGGCGACCAATCCGGATACGTCCGCATGGCTAAAAACCTTGGCCATCGATCCCTCAGCTATTTGGTGGAGTTTGCTGATGCTATTGGCTATTCCTATGGCCTTGGGTTTGTTAGCCTCCCACCAATTGCCCACGCTGACCCAAAAAATTCGCAAGCCCTTGGGCCACTTTGCTGTGGGCGCGCTCTTGGTTTTTATTGTGGCTGGTCTCATTAAAGAGCGTCAGTTGCTCACTTTGGGTTTATTGCCCTTGCTGCTTTTGGTGGTGTTACACAACGCCAGCGGTTTGTTTTTTGGTTGGATCACCAGCAAGGTGATGGGGGTGAGTGAGCGCGACCGCCGTGCGGTGATGATTGAAGGCGGTATGCAAAACTCAGGGTTGGCCCTGGGCATCATTGCGGTGCAATTCAATAGCGATTTGGGTATGGTGACGCTGGCCAGTTTGTGGGGCATGTGGCACATCGTCAGCGGCATGGGGCTGGCCTATTTTTGGAGAAGAAAAGATGCTCGACTGGCTGCTTAAAAACGGATGCGTCGTTGACGGAACAGGGGCGCCGCCCTATGTGGCTGATGTCGGCGTAAGCGACGGGAAGATTGTGGAGGTGGGCTCCATCACGCAGCCCTCTAAAAAAACGATCGACGCTTCGGGCCTGTGGATCACGCCAGGGTTTATTGACATCCACACCCACTATGACGGGCAAGCCACGTGGGACGATTGTTTTACCCCGAGTATTTACCACGGCGTGACCACTTTGGTGATGGGGAACTGCGGCGTCGGTTTTGCGCCGGTGCGCCCTGGACATGAAGATGATTTGATCAAGCTAATGGAAGGCGTGGAAGATATTCCAGGCGCTGCGCTGCACGAAGGCATTCGTTGGAACTGGGAAACGTTCCCGCAGTACATGGACGCGCTCGCGGCCACGCCGCGCAGCTTGGACTATTTGGTTCAGGTTCCACACGATACATTGCGTATGTATGTGATGGGCGAGCGGGCTTTGGCGCATACGGCAGCGACACCGGCCGAGATTGACGCTATGGCCGTTTTGCTCAAACAAGCCTTGGAAGCGGGCGCCTTGGGATTAAGTACCGGGCGCAGTGACAACCACCGAACCTCTGAAGGAAAAGACACCCCTGCGGCCAACGCCAGCGCCCAAGAACTGACCGGCTTAGCCGGTGCTTTGAAGGGCTTGAACCACGGAGTCATTCAGTTGGTCAGTGACTACAACCTGTTGCAAGGCCCGGGAGAGTTTGATGCGGAATTTGATTTGGTGGAAACTTTGGCCCATGCCAGTGGCAAGCCTGTATCTTTAACTTGGTTACAGCGCGACCCAGGCGGCGAGCAGTACCTCAAAATTCAATCGCGGGTAGACGCTGCCGTTGCCCAAGGCCTGCCTTTGTATTTACAAACGGCTGCGCGGGGTATTGGGGTATTGATTGGTTTGGAGGCCAGCTTTCATCCTTTCATGGGCTTTGCTTCATACAAAGCTGTGGCCCATTTGCCTTTGGCAGAGCGGGCAGCAGCGCTGCGCGAACCCGAACGCAAAGCCCGCTTACTTAAAGAAAAATCAGACAGATTGGCTGGCGACGGCAGCGCTATCCCGCCATTGGTGGATCTTTTGTTGGCAAAAATTGAGTTGATCAGCGGGCGAATGTTTGCGCTGGAGGACACCCTGAACTACGAGCCTTCGGTGATGCAAAGCTTTTTGGTCCGTGCAAAGCAGTCGGGCATATCTGCGTTAGAAGCGATTTACGATCACCTGTGCGCAGGCAGCGGCGAAGGGCTAATTTACTTTCCGATTTTTAATTACAACGAAGGCTCATTGGACACAGTTCGCAAAATGCTAGACCATCCGCGTGTGCTAAGCAGCCTAAGCGACGCGGGCGCCCATGTGGGCACCGTGTGCGATGCCAGCTTCACAACGTTCATGTTGACCCACTGGGTTAGAGACCGGGGCCGCGATGCGTTGCCATTGGAGCGGGCGGTCGAGATGCTGACCCAGCGCAATGCGCGCTATTTGGGTTTAACCGACCGCGGGGTGATTGCTCCGGGAATGCGGGCCGATTTGAATGCGATTGACCCAGCCCAGCTCAGCGTGGGTTTGCCCAAGCTCGAACACGATTTACCAGCCGGCGGTAAGCGTTTTGTGCAGCGGGCCAAGGGCTACGTTGCCACCTGGGTGGCCGGAGAACAGGTACAAGCCGATGGGGTTATTTCGGATGCGCGACCCGGCCGCCTCGTGCGAATGGGGCAAGGCTGACTAAGGCCAGTGCCAAGCAGATCAGCCAAAGCGGAAGCAAGCCAAAGCGGCTTGCCCACCACGCATAGGGCGTGAGCCCTTCGCGGGCGTTGACCTGGCCGACTAAAACAGCTTGGGTTAAGCGGGGTACGGAGTGGGTGACTTGTCCTCGGTGGTCAATCACCACCGTGGCCCCGGTGTTGGTTGCGCGAACAAAAGGCCGCTCAAACTCTAAAGCCCGCATCCGGGCAATATTCAAATGCTGGTCGATGGCAACGGTGTCCCCAAACCACGCGATATTGCTGAGATTGACAAACACGGTGGGGCTGGAAGTGGGCTCAGCAAAGCGCTGCGCGAGTTCTTCGCCAAACAAATCTTCGTAACAAATATGTGGCGCCACTCGCTGCTCCGCAAAGGGGAACGGCGCTTGCGCGACTGCGCCACGGTTGAAGTCGCCCAAGGGGATGTGCATCAATTCGGTGAACCAGCGAAACAGCGGCGGTATAAATTCACCAAAGGGAACCAAATGGTGTTTATCGTAGCGCAACACCACTTTGGACTCAGGCAGGAAGCCCACCACCGAATTGGTGTAGCCCAAGGTGTTGTCCCCCAAAGGAATGCCGACGAGCGCGGCTTGGCCGTTGCGTTGAAAGTGGGTTCGTAAATCATTCCAATACTGCGCGGGGAGTTGCTGCGGCAACACGGGAAGCGCAGTTTCTGGGGCCACCACCAACTGCGTCTTTGCGTTAAAAAGCGACTGGCGGTACCACTCCAGCGATTGGGCAATACCGGTGCGGGCTTCAAACTTTTCGTTTTGCGCGATATTGCCTTGCAAAACTGTCACGCTGAGTTCTCCGTTGCTGCGGCTAAAGCGCTCTGAAGCGTGTGGGATTACAACTGAAATCAGAAGCAACAAGGCCAGAGCTGCCCATTGCCAGCGTGGCCCGTTTTTTCCTTGGGCCAGCGCCATCCCCGCCCAAGCCGATAGCGCCCCAACGCCATACACGCCCAACCAAGGAATATAAAACGCCAAAGGCCCTTCCAGGTGGGCGTAACCGCCTGCGCCCCAGCCAAACCCGGTGAGCCACGTGCCACGCGCTAACTCCGCGATCGTCCACAAGGCGGCAAAGGCCAGCGCCGCGGTGCGAGAATTTTTTTGGGCCAGTCGCCACCACAGCGCACAAGCCACTGCGTAATACAAGCCGAGTGCTGCGGCCAAGGCCACCACCGCCACCACCGCCAACACCGCTGGCAATCCGCCGTAGGTATGCATCGCCACAAACAACCACCAAAAAGTTGCGCTTAAAGCGAGGGTGGCAAAGCCTTGTCCGATCGCAAAGGCGTGGCGTGCGCTTTGGGCTTTTTGTAAAGCGAATCCCAAACCCGCCATGGAGAGCCACTGCAAAGCCCACAGCGATTGGCCGCTTTCAAAACCAAATTGAAAAGGCCAGGCGATACTGGCGGCGTGCCCCAGCGCCGCCAGAAAAAGCAGCGGCCACACGGTCGTCAGGCCTTGGGCGCGAGCGCCACAGGAGACACTTTGAACCAGCGCACTGCGCCGCCCTTGGTGTGCAAAACAACAAACTGCAAGCCAGCCACCACATGGCGCTCCCCGCGTTTGGGGACATGGCCCATGGCGTGGGCAATCAGGCCGCCGATGGTGTCAAAGTCGTCTTCGGGTTCGCTGCCTTGAACCTGAACCCCAAAGGCCGTGTTCACCCGTTCAATCGGCGTATCGCCGCCAACGCGGAAGGTTTGGTCTGCCAAGGCGAAGATGTCGCCTTCGTCGTCTTCAATATCAAACTCGTCTTCAATCTCGCCGACGATTTGTTCTAAAACATCTTCAATCGTGATCAGCCCCGCGACCCGTCCGAACTCATCGATCACGATCGCCAAGTGGTTGCGGTAACCGCGAAAATCGCGCAGCAGGTCGTTCAGACCCTTGGTTTCTGGAATAAAAACCGCAGGGCGCAGCAAGGCGCGAATATTTAATTCAGGGGCCCGCTGCAATTTGAGTAAATCTTTGGCCATCAGCGTGCCGATGATGTTTTCACGCTCACCCTCAAATACCGGGAAACGCGAGTGCGCGGTGTCAATGACGGTGTGCATCAAGTCATCCATGGGTGCTTGAATGTCAATGACGTCCATCCGAGTGGCCGGAACCATGACGTCCCCGGCGGTCATGTCGGCCATGCGAATGACGCCTTCAAGCATAGCCCGGGACTGGGCCCCAATGATGTTGTTGTCTTCGGCCTCTGCCAGGGTTTCAATTAACTCGTCGGTAGAGTCCGGACCCGGGTGAATAAATTCAGCGAGCTTTTGAAGAAAGGTTCGCTTGTCTTCTTTTTCAGGGGAATGCGCGGGGTGAGGGTCTGACACTGACGTGGGGCAAGGGATGCCGTGGTTGCGAAGTCGCTAGGATAGCCGATGCTTGCTGCTCTGGTGTGAAAATCTGTGGCCGGCTCAGGGCGAGACCTTGGTTTGCGCGTCTTGCGCTAAGCGGCGCACCTCTTGAACATCGGCCAATATTTCCCAAAACTGTTTGGCCTGAACTTTCAGCCGGTAGTCGGTATCGGCGATTTGGTCATCCACCATCTCGCTTACACGGGTGTGCATCGACGGTTCGGGCAGACGAAGATAGGCGTCCGATTCGCTGCCTTGGCGCTCCACCAAAGCGCCCGCGCGCCGTGCGATTTTTAGCATGGCGGAGTTGTCACTTAAGGCGTGGATAAACATCAAGGAAATGCGGTCGTTGGTGGCATGGACCTGTGCTCTTGCAAACAGCTTGCTGCCCAAGCCGCGGCTGCGGGCATGGGGCAACACCGAGACGCCGAATTCGGCGCAGGTCTCGGCATGGCTGTTTTGGCTGCCTAGGGAGTAGGCCAAATGCGCCACGGCGATCAGGCGCAAGCGCCGATCAAAAATGCCAAAGACTTGGTCTTTGGCAAAGTCGAGCCCCTCGGCATAGCTCTGAATTTGGGCATCTTGAGCGGCGTACCCAAAGCGCAAATAGCGATCTTCGGGGGGCAGCTCCAGTAAATGCGATAAAACTGCTTTTCTGTGGCGCTCGGCCAAGGCGCGGATAGGCACGACGGCCACCGCCGCGTGGCTGATGTGGCGCTGCAGGTCAGCGGTTTTGAGATGGGGATGGAGCAAAGCCCGGGCAGCGTGCCAAAGTTCATGCAACATGGATTGAAATAACAACATAGACCCACTATAAGGGTTTTCCCTATGTTCTGCTATTTATCTCTGTCATATCTACAAATCCAGCTGGGGCCTGAGTTGGCGCAATGACACAAAACGCCATTGACCAAACACGACAGTGAGGATCGCAGCGGCCAGCCCGACGCAGGACACTTGAAGCCAGGATATGACCCATGCTCCCTCAAAAGCCCCAAATAGAGCGGCTTTGAGACCGTGGCCTAACCATGTAATAGGCAGCCAAGGGCTCAGAGTCGCAAAGAAACTCCCGCTGAGCTCCACAGGCATCGCGCCGCCAGAGGCCGTTAATTGCACGGCTAGCAGCAGCATCGCCACCACCTTACCCGCATCGCCTAAGAATCGGATCAAACCGGCGATGATGTAAAAAAATGCAAACCCAGCGCTCAAGACCGTAAACACCAAGGCTCCGGGGTGAACCACATCTACCTGCAAGACCGCAAACACCGTCAAAAGTACCACCACGCCTTGCACAAGAACAATGACGCTTGGCAAAACCACCTTACCAAGCAACTGCGCTAAGGGATGAAATGGTTTGGCATGCTTTGGTAGCACCCGCAGGTTCACAAAAAAGACCGCAATACCCGCCCCAAGCCACAGCGCCGCAGGAATGACGTTGGCGATAAACCCAATGCCATTGTTTTGTACCGCTGCGTCCACTTCAAAAACTGGGCGGACTGAATCTGCCAAGCCCTCAGCGCTACCTTGGGGTTCATCGCTCGGGTCGGGAATGGCGTCGTCAATGAGTTTCAAACCCACTTCCAAACGTTTACTGGCAACACTTAGCTTTTCATTGCCTTGGGCCAATGCAGTGGTAGCCAACGACAAATCTGTTGCAGCTTTGTCCAAAGCTTCCAGTTTTGCATCCTCAGGGAATTGCGTTGCAGCAGATCGGATGGCGCTTTTCATGGTTCGCACACCAGCGGTCAGCGTATTGACACTGCTACTTAACGTTTGGGCACCTTCAAGGAGTTTTTGTTCCCCGTCCGCGGTGGTTTTTAGCCCTTGGTCGAGTTTGCTCAACCCAAGGGACAACTCCGTTACACCGTCACGAATAAAAGGGCTTACCAAAAGGCTGTTGTCAGCCTCCTCTTTAAATAAAGCCACCTTGGTATTGACGTCGTGGCTCCCTTTTTTAAGGTTGTTCAGTCCTTGACCCAAGTCAGACAAGCCAGTGACCAATTGTTGGGCGCCTGCATCTAAGCGAGTCAACTCGGAATTGCGGGGCCGCTTTTCATCCAAGGTTCGTAGACCTGCTCCCAGTTCTTTCATGCCACTGCTCAACTTAGAGACTTTGTCGTCGAATTGGACGGCACCCGCGCTGATCGACTTTGCGCCACTCGACGCACTGGCGGCACCCGAACTGAGCTCTTGTGCACCTTCGCGAAGTTGTTTGACCGCATTGTCCAGGCGTGCCAAGCTGTCTTTCGAGCCTGTTGCGCTCGAAAGTACCAAAGACCACCGTTGCGCGTTCAGGCTTTCATTGACTTTGTGTCCGAGCTCGGTTGCAAAGAGCTGCGCTATGCGGGCGGTTTCATATTGATTGCCTTGGGATACGAATATCACCAATTGCCCGGCTCCCGGCTGAGCGCCGGGTACGGCGTTGGCGCTAAAGTCTTTCGGGATGATCAAAGCAAAGGCCAAACTGCCTTGGCGAACAAGTTGGCGTACTTCTTCGGCGCTGGCTACGCTTTGGTAATCAAATCGAGGCGAACTTTGCAAGTTGTTGGTGAGTTCGTGTCCTACGCTAAAGGTCTTATCTTGAAACACCACTCCTTGGTCCAGGTTGACGATACCGACTTTCAAAGCCTGGCTGTGGGAAGCAGGATCCCACAGGCTCGACAAATAAATGACGGTGTACAGCGAAGGAATAAGCGCAACAGCCGCCACTGACCACATCAGTTTGTAACGGCGAAGGAAAAAACCAATCTCCAAGCGCGCTATGGATCGGGTTTGGCGAAATATCTTGCGAAAGAAAACTACCAATGCAAACCTAGGCGCTTAAAAAGTTTGCTCAATACAAACAAAGGGCCAACCCACAGGTATTGAATGTCTTCAAAAAAAGAGGGTTTTTTACCTTCGAGATGGTGGCCGATAAATTGAAAAATCCAAGCCACGACAAAAATTGCCACGCTTGCAGTCACCAAAATACCGCGCTGGTTGAGGGCGTCCACAATGGTCAGCAGCACTGAGGTACCCAGCAACATGCAAATCGTAAAAGGCCCAGACAAGCGGGCGTAGTACACCAAGCTGGCTCCAAAAAACACCAAAACAACGGCAGGGTGAATCGCAAACATCAAACCCGCCAAGCTCAGCATGATGGCGGGAATGGCGACGTAATGAATCAGCTCATTGACAGGGTGGGTATGGCTCAGGCCGTAATGCGCAAGCAGGGCATCGATTTTGCGTTCTGGGGGGTCCACAGCAGCGTTTTCCATGGGTTGGGTCATCGCATTCTCCTAACGTTAAAGCATAGCGGTGATCATAACTTTAAGTA
>QYPA01000102.1 GCA_007279715.1 Comamonadaceae bacterium
AGGCAGCATCAAAGCGCGAAGAACCCACGTACGGCCCCGAAATTCAAGCCGCGCCAAGACCCACGCGATGGGAACTCCCAAAACCAAAACAACGTCACAGGTAAGCGCCGCTTGAAGGGCTGACCAAAGCATGCGCCAACGTAAATACGGATCTTGCCAAGGCCCAAGCCAAAGGCTTGCAGCATCCCCTTGCTTTGACCATGCGCCTTCAAGCAACAAACGACCCACCGGCGCAATCAGCATCAGTATCAAAAAAAGCAAAGGCAACCCCGCCATAAGCCAAGGCGCAAAGCGATTTTGAAAAGATGCACGCATTACAGTGTTGCGGTAGTTCGGTTTTAGGGTTGTGCTTCGGAAATTACTTCAAAACCACCTTGGTCCAACGCGCAACCCACGCCGAACCTTTCTCCGCAATGTCTTTTTCACTTGGTGTATCAAACTTTGCAGGCTCTGGCGCGAACTTCATCACATCAGCACGCGCTACGCTCGCTTCAGCAGGGTACATCCACATCTCGGTTTGCAGTTGCTGTTGAACTGCGCTTGAGCGTAAGAAATCGATGAATTTTTCTGCTGCCACGCGCGACTGGCCGCCCTTGACCAAAGCCACGCCCTCGACCTGGCGAAAGACTCCACCCGCAAGAGTCAGGCTGCCTGTGGGGGGCTCAGTGATTTTCTCTTTGCTGTAGAAAAGTTCTGCGGCCGGACTCGTGGCGTAACTGATCACCAAGGGGTAAGAGCCGCCTTCAGCGCGACTGAAGTTGGTGTAATACGCTTCGCTCCAACCTTTAGCCACTTTTACGCCGCCACTGCGCATGCGAGCCCACCAGTCAAACGCTTTTTCTTCACCCATCGCACCTATCGTGGCCAATAAAAATGCATATCCAGGGCTTGAGGTCGCGGGGTTTTGTACGACCAACAACTTAGCCATCGCAGGTTGCGCCAGTTCGTCTAATGTTTTTGGTAAAGCTATCGAACGTTTGGCAAACCACGCTTTGTCATAGTTCACGGTCACATAGCCGTAATCCACAGGAACCAAAGGGGCAGGCAATGGTGCCGCGCTTTTACGCTGAGTCGCGGCAGCAGAGGTACTTTCTAAAACATCAGCCGCCAGGGCTTTTGATGCGAGTGCATTGTCAATACCAAAAACTACATCGGCGATGGGCGCTGCACGGGTCAAAATCAATTTATTGAGCATTTCACCGGCATCTCCCGCTTTCACGATTCGCAGTTTTACACCCGCATCTTTTTCGAACTGCGCCAACAGGGGCTTAGGGATAGCAAACGAGCTGTGGGTTAAAATCCGCAACTCCGCCGGTGGTTCCGCTGCAAAAGATGCAGAGCTGACAGTAACAGCAAGCGCTACTGCAAGCAAAGTAGGGCTGGTGCGCCTAAACAAAGAAAAAATGCCGTGGTTCATAGTAAGCCTCATAACGTTTCAAAAAAAATCCAGTCGGACGCATGAAACGAAAGAGCCCCCAGAACGCACGGCATCTCTTCCCCATCACACTTCCTACGCTGGCATGACCCAGATCAGGTTCATGGGGTATTTCTCAGTCCTGCTAACGCAAGACACCCCCGGTGAAGGCGCGATCATAGCCTAATGCCAAGCTCCAAAAAAGTTTCGGGTTAAGCGACTTACTTCGCTTGTAGACTCAGCAAAGCACCCCATATAAAAAACCATGACCACCGAACGCCCCAAATCTCAAAGCCCTAAATCGCTCTCAGGCCTCATGCCTTTCTTAAAACCCTACCGGGGACGAATTGGCTTGGCGCTTTTGTTTTTAGTCTTGGCGGCCGCAGCCACCTTGGCTTTCCCACTCGCGCTTCGCAGCTTGATTGATGGTGGCTTGGTACAAAACGACAAGGGCGCGCAGATGATGGCCATGCAAGAACACTTTGTTCTGCTCTTTGGAGTAGCTACTGCTTTGGGTCTTTTTTCTGCAGGACGGTTTTACATGGTGAGCTGGTTGGGTGAGCGCGTCACAGCGGACTTGCGGACTGCGGTTTACCAACACGTGATGCACCAAAGCCCTGAGTTTTTTGAAACGACGCAAACCGGCGAAGTTCTTTCGCGCCTATCCGCTGACACGACGTTGGTTCAAACTGTTGTCGGTTCCTCCTTGAGTATGGGCTTACGAAACGCAGTCATGGGCTTGGGTGCATTGGGTGTTTTGGTGTGGACGAACCCCTTGGTGATGTTGCAAGTTTTGGTAGTGTTGGTCTTGATTATTTTGCCCAGCCTGTGGTTTGGACGCCGGGTTCGTAAACTTTCTCGCGCCAGCCAAGACCGCATTGCTGACTCCAGCGCCATTGCTGCCGAGGTCTTGAATGCGATTCCGGTCGTCCAAAGCTACACCGCAGAAGACCGCGAGTCAGCGCGATTTACCGTTTCGACCGACAACGCTTTTGACACCGCTGTGCGCCGAAGTCTCGCCCGCTCGGTCTTGGTAGCGTTCATCATCATTGCGACGTCGGCCGCATTGCTTTGGGGCTTATACCAAGGAACCCAAGCCGTTGTCGCTGGTCGTATCAGCGCGGGCGATTTAGGCCAAACCGTGGTTTACGTGATTATTTTGGCCAGTGCCTTTGCTGTTTTAGGCGAAGTCTATGGCGACCTGCTTCGCGCAGCAGGTGCAACCGAACGCTTAATGGAACTTCTGAACACCCGCTCTCCCATTACCTCACCCGCCCATCCTCTAGTGGCCACCATGCCAGTCGCTGGTAGCGCGGTGGAGTTTGACAGTCTCGTGTTCCACTACCCCTCGCGCCCTTTGCAACAGGCGCTAGACAATTTCAGTTTAAAAATTCAACCCGGGCAAACCGTTGCCATCGTGGGGCCTAGCGGCGCAGGAAAAAGCACAGTGTTTCAACTCTTGCTTCGTTTTTACGATGCGCAATCGGGTCATATCGTTTTAGACGGCGTGCAAACCAACGCAATGTCTTTGCATGCGTTACGCCAACGCATTGGCATCGTCCCCCAAGACGCGGTTATTTTTTCAAGCAGTGCGCTGGAAAATATTCGCTACGGCAAGCCTGAAGCCACCGATAGTGAAGTCAAAGCCGCAGCCCAAGCCGCTTTTGCACACGAATTCATTACGGCCCTTCCAGAAGGCTACGACACGTTTTTAGGTGAGCGCGGATTGCGCTTGTCTGGCGGTCAACGCCAGCGTATTGCGATCGCCCGCGCCATGTTGAAAAACCCACCGCTGCTTTTACTTGATGAGGCGACCAGCGCCCTCGATGCAGAGAGTGAACGGATGGTTCAAGCCGCGCTGGATTCAGCCATGCGTGACCGCACCACGATTGTGATTGCCCATCGTCTTGCGACCGTTCAAAAAGCCGATGTGATCGTTGTTCTAGACCACGGAAAGCTCGTGGAGCAAGGGACCCACGCTGAATTGGTAGCGCGTGGCGGGGTTTACGCCGGACTGGCGGCGTTGCAGTTCAATGCTTAGTTAATCGTTATAAATTTGAGCGTAAGCGAAACCTGATTGCGTCAGTTTCCCGTCTTTGAATAAAGCAGAAGTGCCTGTCTTTGAATCATGCCAAGCGTATCTTTGCACACACTCACTTTGCTCCATCCAACGTGTTGTAGTTTGAATGAAAGCGTCCACTTCACTTTGTGAGTAACGCATAGGTTGCGCCCTGGCTTCAGAAGCTGTTTGAGGCGCAAACTCCGTAACCCAAACTGGTTTTTTGTAGGCAACACAAACAGCTTGAATATCTGCAATAAACTTTTTTGCATTAACACCTTTATGCCAATGCACTGCAATGAAATCCACCTTTGGTTTTTCACTCATGAAAAGCTCTAGCCAATTTTTAGAATTCAAGGCATTTTTTGCTATCGCTGGCGAGCCTGTGTATTTCGATTTTCGAACCAGTTCCGGCCACGACAAGAGAGCGTCTTCAACAGCAATGTTTGACTGCTTAGCGTTATCGGGCTCATTGAAGCCCAATACCCATTTACTTCCAGTTTCAATATCTTTTACGCGACGAATTGAAAATGCCATAGGGACAAATGCAATAGAAGTTTTGATATTCGAGCGACTACCCCAGTTGTAATACCAATGCACTTTAAGTGCTGCAAGCGCCTCGGCTCCCTCACCTTGGGACTCGACCAAACCAAAGCCTTTTTTATCAGTCGCAAGAGCCGCAGTCGATATACCCAATGTTCCGATGACCATTAAAAAAACCGATACATAAAATTTCAAATCCATGGTTATTCTTTTTTTGCATAGTTAAGAAACGAGTTGGCCTTGGACAACTGAGAAAGGCAAGACTACATTGCAGGCACTTTAACTAATGCCTTAGGTGTCCTTATGTCTCACGCCGTTCCGAGTTATCTGCAAGCCGACCACCTTGGTCCTTGGGGAGTATATTTAAAACAGGTCGACCGGGTGATTCCTTACCTGGGCCATCTTGCGAGATGGGCAGAAACTTTAAAACGTCCCAAGCGGGCCTTGATTGTGGATGTGCCGATTCAAATGGACGACGGCACGGTTGCGCATTTCGAAGGCTACCGGGTCCAGCACAACACGTCGCGAGGACCAGGCAAAGGCGGCGTGCGGTTTCACCAAGACGTTACGTTGTCTGAAGTGATGGCGCTCTCAGCTTGGATGTCGATTAAGAATGCTGCTGTCAACGTTCCCTACGGTGGCGCTAAGGGTGGGGTCCGCGTGAACCCTAAAAATCTATCGATCGGTGAACTCGAGCGCATGACGCGCCGCTACACCAGTGAAATTGGGATCATCATTGGGCCCACCAAAGACATTCCCGCGCCTGACGTCAATACCAATGAACAAACCATGGCTTGGATGATGGATACCTATTCCATGAACGAAGGAGCAACGGCAACTGGCGTGGTAACAGGAAAACCAATTGACTTGGGCGGATCGCTCGGACGTCGGGAAGCAACAGGACGGGGCGTCTATACCGTGGGGGTAGAGGCAGCCAAACACATCGGGTTAGATATTGGCAGTTCAAAAATCGCGGTGCAGGGCTTTGGCAATGTAGGCGGTATTGCTGCCAAACTTTTCGCGCAAGCGGGGGCCAAGATCGTTGCAGTTCAAGACCACGCTGGAACCGTTGCTAAATCATCGGGCCTCGATGTCAACGCGCTTCTATTGCATGTAGCGAACACGGGGAGCGTGGCAGGCTTCGCTTTAGCCGATGTGTTACCAGACGAGGAGTTCTGGGGGATTGCGTGTGATATTTTGATCCCCGCTGCCCTAGAGCAACAGATCACTGAAACCAACGCCCACCGTATTCAAGCTCGCATGGTAATTGAAGGTGCCAATGGGCCCACCACGCCTGAGGCCGATGATATTTTGCAAGACCGGGGTATTTTGGTGGTTCCAGATGTCATCGCCAACGCCGGCGGCGTTACGGTGAGCTACTTTGAATGGGTTCAAGATTTTTCCAGCTTTTTCTGGAGCGAAGATGAGATCAATTCGCGCTTGGTACGAATCATGAAGGAGGCATTTGCAGTGGTGTGGCAAGTCGGCCTTGACCATCAAGTGAGCTTGCGCACTGCAACCTTTATTGTTGGATGCAAGCGCATCTTGCATGCGCGCGAACTCCGGGGGTTGTATCCCTGACGCGTTTATTGCAAAGGCTCTTTCAGCGCGTCAGGTAAGACGAGGGGCATCACAGCGATGCCCTCTTCAAGAAGATCACGGGTTTCTTGCGCGGTGGCTTGGCCACGAATTCCATGCTCCGGGACTTCACCGTAATGAATTTTGCGGGCCTCTTCGGCAAATCGGTTTCCAACGTCAGACGTATTGGCAATCATGGCTCGGGCCATCGCCATCCAAGCGCTAGTTAAATCAGGATTGGCAGGTGCAGCTACCGGAGTACTTGTACCGCTTGTTTTTTCGGATGAGGATTCGCGTGGGTTGGATAAATTCAAGCGCGGTGCACTAAGCTTTTTCGTCACCTTGGCATCAGTACACATCGGACACTGAACCAAAGCGCGTTCGCATTGCGAGACAAAGTCCTCTTCCGAACCGAACCAACCCTCAAAGGTATAGCCTTGGCTACACTCTAGATCAAGGACTTTCATGCTGCGTTTTGCCAGTCCAGCGGCCAAGCACCACTTAGAAAGTTTTGCAGCCACAGCACACCCGTCAACGTTTTTGCATCGGTCACGCGTCCATCGCGGCACCATTGCAAAAGCTCATCTGGCTGAGCGGTAATAACATCTAAAAACTCGCAGGCATCAAGCTTGCGCTCACCCAAAGTGAGGCCACGCGCAAACCAAATATCGATGGTTTCGGTGGAGTAAGAAATAACAGGATGTAGAACACCCGCACGCGCCCACTGGGTTGCGCGGTAACCTGTTTCCTCCATCAATTCACGCTGCGCACATGCCAACGAAGCTTCATTAGCATCCAATTTACCCGCAGGAAATTCAACCATGACACGGTCGACCGGGTACCGAAATTGGCGCTCCAATACAACCCGCACTGAGCCGTCTGCGTCTAAGAGCAAGGGGATGACCATGACTGCCCCAGGATGGACAATGAATTCGCGTTGGGTTGTGGCTCCATCAGGCAAAGTGACAGTATCGCGAAAGGCGTGTAAAAAACTGCCTTTTAAGATTTCTTGGCGCGATTGCCGAATTTCACGCAAATGGGTATCCGCCATGGTGGTACCGTTTTAGTTGTTGTGTTTAAGTAAATAACGGTATACAAAACCGGGAAACGCTAAAGTCACGAACAGCGTTCCAGTGATGGCGTAAAACTCCCAGCCTTGGGGAGCGATTTGTCCGTAGGCTTGTTCTAGAAACAACCCTACGCCCCCAACAAGCCCATAAAAAAAAATGAGTTCCAGCAAACGAAGACCCAAACTTTTGGGCTTGATCACTTTAACAATACCTAATAAACGCTGGGTTAAAAAGGGCGTGTTTGCTAAGAGCAATGACAAAGCAACAAGAAAAAAAACACCTAGAGAGTGGGACATAGAACGCCCAAACCCTTAGGTTCCCAGCATTTGCAAAATGGATTGTGCAGACAAAGCCATCAAACCTGCAGGAAACAAGCCCAGCAGCAATACCAACGCACCGTTAATACACAAGACTACGCGAACATCGGTGCGGGCAACGATTTTGCTTGCGGTAATGGGCTCATCGAAATACATCACTTTGACAACGCGCAGGTAGTAAAACGCACCGACCAAGGACATCATCACAGCAAAAACGGCGACACCCAAGTGCAACAACTGACCCGAAGCAATCAAGGCTTGCAAGACCGACAACTTGGCATAAAAACCAACCATTGGCGGAATGCCAGCGAGCGAGAACATACACGCCGCCATCACACCCGCGTACAAGGGGCTTATTTGGTTCAGGCCCGCAAAGTCTGTGATTTCTTCGCTCTCGAAACCATCACGTGCCAACAACATGATTACCCCAAAACTGGCCAATGTGGTGAGAACGTAGGTAATGACATAGAACATCGCAGAGCTATACGCATTAGCAGCAGAGAGTGGGTTGCCATTGATCACGCCCGACATCACGCCAATCAGGACAAACCCCATTTGGGAAATAGTTGAAAAAGCCAACATCCGTTTGATATTGGTTTGCGCGATAGCAGCAAGGTTCCCGATAAAGAGCGATGCAATGGATAGCAGCATCAGCATTTGCTGCCAGTCAATGGCCAAAGGCAGCATGCCCTCCACCAACAAACGCATGGTGATTGCAAATGCAGCCAACTTAGGCGCGCCGCCAATCATCAAGGTAACCGCCGTGGGTGCGCCTTGGTAGACGTCAGGAATCCACATATGAAAAGGAACGACGCCGAGTTTGAAAGCCAATCCGGCCACAATAAAAACCAAACCAAAGACCAATACTTGATGGCGAACTTGCCCAGAAACAATCGCCTTGAAGACTGCATTGATATCGAGTGAGCCAGTCGCACCATAAAGCATAGACATGCCATAGAGCAAGAAGCCCGATGCCATAGCGCCCAACACAAAGTACTTCATCGCGGCCTCAATAGCTGCAGTGTGATCGCGGCGCAAGGCCACCAAGGCATAGCTCGAAAGTGTCAACAACTCTAAGCCCATGTAGATCACGAGAAAATTATTTCCCGAAATCATGATGAACATGCCTAACAAGGCAAAGAGACCCAAGGTAAACAACTCACCGCCTCGCAACATGTCACGCGAGGCCGCGTAAGGTCGGCCATACACCAAGGTCACCATCACAGCTATAGCCGAGAAGCACTTGAGCCAAGCAGCCATGGTGTCGGCGACCACCATATTGCCAAAGCCATACATAGTCATCCCGCGACTAGCGTAAAAGGCTTCGATCAATGCGACGACGCCTAGGGTGATGAGCGTCAGTGCATACGTCAAGGGGCGCAAGCGGCTTTGGACTCTCAGGTCCAAGAGCGCAATCGCGCACGCCATGACCAGCAATATGGCCTCAGGGAAAATAGCAACCCAAGTGATTTGGTCAATCATCGTTCGTCTCTCAATGGTGCAAGCGTTAATTCAGCTTAGACACTGCAACGTGCCTGAGCAATTCGGCCACCGACGTGTCCATCACATCGGTAAACGGTTTGGGGTTGACGCCCATGTACAAAATAGCGGCAGCTAAAAGTGCCAGCATCACAAACTCGCGGGCATTGATATCGCTGAGGCCTTTGACATCGTCGTTGCTGACCGGTCCAAGGTAAACGCGCTTAAACATCCAAAGCGTATAGGCCGCTCCAAAGATAAGCGCACTCGCAGCAACAAAACCGATCCAGAAATTGAATTTCACAGCGCCCAAAATTACCATCCACTCACCGACAAAGCCTGCGGTTCCCGGCAAGCCGCAGTTAGCCATAGCGAAGAACAAAGAGAAAGCAGCGAACTTCGGCATGGTATTGACCACACCGCCGTAACTGGCAATTTCGCGGGAATGGACCCGGTCGTACAACACGCCGATAGAAAGGAACATTGCACCAGACACAAAACCGTGGGCAATCATTTGCACAATGCCTCCGGAGACACCCAAATCATTAAAGATAAAAAAGCCTAAGGTCACAAAACCCATATGAGCTACCGACGAGTACGCCACCAGTTTCTTCAGGTCTTGTTGGACTAGCGCAACCAATCCGACATAGACGACGGCAATCAAGGAC
>QYPA01000130.1 GCA_007279715.1 Comamonadaceae bacterium
GGGCTCACCCACCTACATGGGCTCCGTGTCATGGCAGTTCAAGAAGTTTGCCGACGCATCGTCCAAGCAATGGATGAGCGGCGCGTGGAAAGACAAAGTGGCCGGTGGCTTCACCATCTCTGCCAACTTAAGCGGCGACAAACTCTCTACGCTCCAATACTTCATCACCTTGTCGATGCAACTTGGCATGGTCTGGGTTGGCCAAGCCATCCCCAACGATGGCACCTTGAACCGTTTGGGCTCCGCCTCCGGCCTCATGACCCAAGTAGGCCCAACCAGCCCCGCCGCCGACATTCCTAAAGGCGACTTGGATACGGCGAAGGCCTATGGCGCGCGGGTTGCACAGATGGCGGCGAAATTGCGCGGGTAAAGCTTCTCCCGCAATCTTTTGAAAAAACGTGGCTCAGCCACGTTTTTTTTGCCTGTCATTATTCATTCATATAGGGCATGTATCTTCAAGTTTCACACAAAGGAGTTTGAAAACCATGCATTCTTTTAAGCCACTGCCTATTGCCCGAAGCCTCGCCTTCATTGTTGTATTGTCTGGTTCTTGCGCTTGGGCGCAGACGGAAGTGACCGCCGTCTTAGCGGGCCACGCTGCATTACCATTTGACGCGACGGTAGACGCCCCAAAATCCGCAGGTCCATTTTTTGAAACCTCAGGAAAATTCAATGCTGCTAACCGTCAGCGCACTGAAGTCCTAAATAGCATTGACGGCATCACGTTTGTAGGCGATTCAAAGTACCCCCGAAAATCGGGCGGAAGTTTGCCTATCAAAGGCCAGTCGGTCCAAGGATTTTCTGGGATTATTTCATTGGGCAAAGACGAATTTATCGCTTTGACCGACAACGGATTTGGTAGCAAACTCAACTCACAAGATGCCTTGTTGATGGTGCACCATGTCAAGGCGGATTGGGCTAAAGGCGAAGTGACCCGCCTCAAAACCACATTCCTGCAAGATCCCGACCGCAAGGTTCCCTTTGCGATTCAAAATGAAGCGACGGTAGAAAGATTTTTAACGGGGGTTGACTTCGATCCAGAGTCCATTCAAATCGTAGGCGATGAATGGTGGATTGGCGATGAGTTCGGACCCTACGTTCTTCGGGTAACGCAGCAGGGCAAAGTGCTCGGTGTGATTGAAACGGTAGTGGCTGGAAAGGCCTACCGAAGTCCTGACCATTACATGAATGGCCGCTTGCCTAACTATCCTGGTGAAGCCAACTTCGAAGCCCGTCGCTCAGGTGGTTTTGAGCCCATGGCTAAGTCCTTGGATGGTAAAACCCTTTATCCCATGTTTGAGTGGCCTTTGTGGGATTCAGTCGCTAAGACCCAAGAGATGCACAAAGGCAAGCCCTACACCCGTATCTTGGAACTCGACGCCGCTAGCAAAACGTATAGCACTCGCCAGTGGAAGTACGCATTTGAAGAAGCGGGCAACGTCGCCGCCGACTTTCAGATGCTAAGCGTCACTACAGGCTTGGTGATTGAGCGCGATGACATGACCGAGGGTTCAGGAAATGTGTGCAAAGATGAGCCACGCACAGATTGCTTCACAAGGCCAGCAAAATTCAAACGTGTTTACAAAATTGATTTTGCCCAAACCGATGCCGATGGCTTTGTCAAAAAAGTAGCCTTTATTGACCTGACCAAAATTGCTAATCCCAAGCGACTGGCAAAACGTGGACCCAACGAAGAAACGTTTGTTCTTCCCCACCTTGGACCTGAAGGCCTTACGGTTGTTGACGCACACCATATCGTTGTGGTTAACGACAACAACTTCCCGTACTCCTCAGGCCGCAAACTGGGTCAACCCGATGACAACGAACTGACCTTGCTAGACATCAAAGCCTTGGTTGATGCCAAGTAATTGGGTTTCTACTTTCACCACTATTCTTTATTTAGGATGTCATATGAAAATCAATAAACTATTGATGACCTGTGCAGTTGCGCTCGTAGCAATGTCTGGAAATGTTCAAGCCCAAACCGAAATTCAATGGTGGCACTCCATGTCCGGCGCCTTGGGCGACTGGGTTGGAGATATCGCCAAGGATTTCAACGGCAAACACTCGGATTACAAGATCGTCCCGGTCTTTAAAGGCAACTACGACGAATCCATGACTGCCGCTGTGGCCGCTTTCCGGGCTGGCAATGCCCCACACATCTTGCAAGTGTTCGAAGTGGGTACTGCCACCATGATGGCTTCCAAAGGCGTAGTGGTCCCGGCAGAAAAAATCATGCGCGATGCGGGTTACAAGTTTGACCCCAAATCCTACGTACCCGCCGTGTCAGGTTATTACACAGCGCCCAACGGCCAAATGATGTCTTTCCCGTTCAACAGCTCGACTACCGTGATGTGGTTCAACGTGGACGCCCTCAAGGCTGCTGGCGTTTCGACCGACAAACTGCCCCAAACTTGGCCTGAGGTCGCTTTGGCTGCGGCCAAACTCAAAGCCAGCGGCCACAAGTGCCCTTTCACCACCGCCTGGCAAGGTTGGACCCAGTTGGAGAGCTTCTCTACTTGGCACAACACCGAGTTGGCCACCAAAGGCAACGGCATGAAGGGCATGGACGCCCGTTTGGTTGTCAATTCTCCATTGCATGTGCGACACATTGAGAACTTGGGCAACATGGCCCAACAAGGCTTGTTCATTTACAAGGGCCGTGCTGGTACTGCCGGTGCCACGTTTGAGTCTGGCGAATGCGCGATGTACACCAACTCGTCAGCTGCATATGCCGGCATCAGCAAAAACGCCAAGTTCAAGTTCGCGGTGGGCACCTTGCCTTACTACCCCGATGTGCCCGGCGCACCGCAGAACACAGTCATCGGTGGTGCCAGCCTCTGGGCTATGGCCGGGAAGAAAGCCGAAGAAAACAAGGGCGTTGCCTCTTTCTTCAATTACCTGTCTGACCCTGCCATTCAGTCAGCGAACCACAAGCGCACCGGCTACTTGCCCGTAACCATGGCGTCGTTCAAGATGACCGAAGAGTCCGGCTTTTACAAGCAAAACCCTGGAACCGACGTGTCGGTCAACCAGATGATCCGCAAGACCACCGACAAGTCACGCGGCATCCGCTTGGGTAACTATGTGCAAATCCGCACCATTGAAGACGAAGAACTCGAACAAGTCTGGGCAGGCAAGAAGACTGCCAAAGAAGCTTTGGACAGCATCGTCAAGCGGGGCAACGAATTGCTCGAAAAATTTGAAAAAGCCAACAAGTCCTGATCATTCAGGTCTGATCTAAAGGCAAGCCAGCTGGCGTTCGCGTCGGCTGGCTTGAATGATTTTGAGCAGCGATAAAAAAGTTATTTTTCGTTCCAACTGGTTGCCTTGGGTGTTGATCGCACCCCAAGGCTTCATTGTTTTGGCGTTCTTTTTTTGGCCCGCGGGTCAGGCTTTATTGCAGTCGTTTCAGCAATCGGACGCCTTTGGCATGTCGGTGCAATGGAGCGGCTTGGACAACTTTGCCGCTTTGTGGCGCGATGACACCTACTTGGAATCGTTCAAAACCACGGCTTTGTTTTCCGTGTTGGTAGCGGGTTTGGGGATTTCGCTGTCCTTGGTCTTGGCCTTTTTTGCTGACCGCGTAGTGCGCGGCATTTGGCTGTACCGCAGTCTGTTGATCTTGCCCTACGCGGTCGCGCCTGTGGTGGCAGGGGTCCTCTGGTTGTTTTTGTTCTCGCCATCGGTGGGCTTGGTGGCCTATGTGCTCGACAAGTGCGGCATTTCTTGGAATATTTTGCTCAATAGCGCCCATGCGATGACTCTGATCGTGATCGCCTCGGTCTGGAAGCAAATTTCCTACAACTTCTTGTTCTTTTTAGCAGGCTTTCAAAGCATCCCCAAATCCTTGGTCGAAGCTGCGGCTATCGATGGCGCTAGCGTTTGGCAGCGTTTTTGGACAGTGCAGTTACCCTTGCTCACACCCACCCTGTTTTTCTTATTGGTGGTCAACACGGTGTACGCTTTTTTTGAAACCTTTGGAATTGTGGACGCTACCACCCGAGGTGGCCCTGGAAAGGACACCGCCATCTTGGTCTACAAGGTCTACTTTGACGGCTTCAAAGCCATGGACCTCGGTGGCTCTGCCGCGCAGTCGGTGGTGCTGATGGCCATTGTGATTGGGTTGACGGTGCTGCAATTTCGCTACATCGAACGCAAAGTGCATTACTGAGATGGTCGAAAAACACCCTGTTCTTGACTTTCTGTCGCACACCCTGCTGGTTGTGGGGGTGCTGGTCATTGTGTTCCCCATTTACTTGGCCTTGGTCGGATCGACCCATTCAGCCCAAGAGATGGCGCAGTCGCCGATACCGATCTGGTTTGGTCAAGACGCTTGGTATAACTACCGCGCCATCTTGTTGGGCGAAGGACCCGGTGTGACCAGCCAAGTGCCAGTCGCGCGGATGATGTGGGTCAGTTTGGTCACCGCCCTAACCATTGCGTTTGGCAAGATCGTCATCTCTTTGCTCAGCGCATTTGCGATTGTTTATTTCAATTTCCCCTTCCGAAAAGCGGTGTTCTGGGGCATCTTCATTACCTTGATGCTCCCCGTTGAGGTGCGGATTGTGCCCACCTACCAAGTGGTCGCCGACTTGGGCATGGTCAACAGTTTTGCAGGCTTGACTATCCCACTCATCGCCTCTGCTACGGCCACGTTTTTGTTCCGGCAATTTTTCCTGACGGTGCCCGATGAGCTGACCGAAGCGGCCAAGATGGACGGTGCTTCGCCCATGCGGTTTTTTTGGGATGTGTTACTGCCGCTCTCGCGCACCAGCATTGCGGCTTTGTTTGTAATTCAGTTCATCTATGGTTGGAACCAGTACCTGTGGCCCTTGCTGATGAGTACCGAAGAGCGCATGTACCCCATCGTCATGGGTATTCGCAGCATGACTGCGGGGGCTGACTCGCAAGTGCAGTGGAACCTGGTCATGGCCACGGCCATTTTGGCCATGCTGCCGCCCGCCTTGGTGGTGGTCCTGATGCAAAAATGGTTCGTTAAAGGCCTTGTAGACACTGAAAAATAATGGCTTCAATTACCCTCTCTCACCTTCAAAAAACCTACGGTACTGGCGCCAAGGGCAACACCGTCATTCAAGACTTGAGCGCCGACATCCACGATGGCGAGTTCGTCGTCATCGTCGGGCCTTCGGGCTGTGGTAAGTCAACGCTGTTGCGCATGGTGGCGGGCTTGGAAGAAATAACGGCTGGCACTGTGTCGATCGGTGGGCGTGTGGTCAACGACCTTGAGCCCGCAGAGCGTGACATAGCGATGGTGTTTCAGAACTACGCGCTTTACCCGCACATGAGCGTGTTCGACAACATGGCCTATGGCCTGAAGATCGCCAAGCGTCCGATCGAAGAGATTAAGGCCCGCGTGGACAAGGCGGCAGGTATTCTGGAACTCTCCCACCTGCTGCAACGCAAGCCGCGCGAGTTGTCCGGTGGGCAGCGCCAGCGCGTGGCTATGGGCCGCGCCATCGTGCGCCAGCCGCAGGTATTTTTGTTTGACGAACCGCTGTCCAACCTTGACGCTAAACTGCGGGCGCAGACCCGGCTCGAAATTCAAAAACTGCACCGCGAATTGGGCATCACCAGTCTGTTTGTCACGCACGACCAAGTCGAAGCCATGACGCTGGCCCAACGCATGATCGTGATGAACAACGGACAGTTAGAGCAGTTCGGCACGCCGGAGGAGGTCTACACGCGTCCCGCGACTACCTTTGTGGCTAGCTTCATAGGTTCACCTCCCATGAATCTTTTGCGACATGCCCCCGGTGCCAAGCCAGACGTGATAACAGGCATAAGGCCTGAGCATTTAGACATCACACCTTCAGGATGGGAGCTCCAGGTCGACGCGGTAGAAATGTTGGGTGCAGAGCGACTCATTCATGGTCACTGGTTGCATGGAAACGCTGAAGAATCGCTCACCATTCGCACAGAGGAGTCCTATATTTCACCCTCATTGGGTGCGACACTTTTTGTAACCCCTCGGCCTGGACGCATTCATCAATTTGATGCTGTCACCGGTCGAAGAATCGCGGAGGTTTGATGCACCTAGGCTGCATGTTGTACTTGGGGATATAGTTAAAGACTACATGCATCCGCTCAAAAAACTCCTCTCCTACGCTCGCGCCTACCGCCGCGATTTCCGCATCGCGGCTATGTATTCGGTGCTCAATAAGTTTTTTGATATCTTGCCCGAGGTATTGATCGGCGCTGCGGTGGATGTGGTGATCAAAGGGGACCAGAGTTTTTTAGCTCGTAACGTGTTGGGCTCGGTAGGCATTACCAGTACCTGGCACCAGTTGTTGGCGCTGGGCGCATTGAACGTGGTGATCTGGGGTGGTGAATCTTTGTTTCAGTATCTCTACGAAGTGAAGTGGCGTCAGCTGGCGCAAGACATTCAGCACGATCTGCGTTTGGATACCTACGGTCACGTCCAAAAGTTGGACATGGCGTATTTTGAAAATCAACGCACCGGAAATTTGATGGCGATTTTGAATGACGACATCAACCAGATGGAGCGTTTCTTAAACGGTGGGGCGAACCAAATCATCCAGGTGTTTTGTTCGTCCTTGATGATCAGCGCTGTATTTTTTGCGATGCAGCCCGGCATTGCTTTGATCGCGCTCTTGCCGGTTCCTGTGATTTTGTTTGGCGCGTTTTGGTTTCAGAAACGCTTGGCCCCGCGGTACGCTGAAGTGCGCGAGGCCGCGGGCGATGTGGGCGCTCGCCTCAACAACAACCTGTTGGGCTTGGCAACTATCAAAGCGTTTGCAACCGAGGGTTTTGAAGCATCCCAGATCGGGCAAGCAAGCAACCGCTACCGCAGCGCGAACTCCAAAGCCATTCGAGTCAGTTCGGCCATTACGCCCGTGATTCGCATGGCGATTTTGAGCGGATTTACAGCCACCTTGCTCTACGGCGGCTGGCTGACCCTTCACGATGAATTAGCCGTAGGCGCGTATTCGGTGTTGGTGTTTCTAACCCAACGCCTGCTGTGGCCGATGACGGGTTTGGCCGATGTCGCAGACATGTACCAACGCTCGATGGCGGCGATTGATCGCGCCATGCAACTTTTGGGAACGCCCATCACCATTGCTTACGAAGGCCAGCATTTTGACAAAGCCAAAATTCAAGGCGAGTTACGTTTTGAAAACGTAGGCTTTTCCTATGACAGCACCGACCCCGATGTTCCTACCGTTAACGGGATTAACCTCACCTTGGCAGCAGGAAAAACAACCGCATTCGTTGGAACCACAGGCTCTGCTAAGTCCACCTTGGTAAAACTCTTGTTGCGGTTTTATTCACCCCAACAAGGGCGAATTTTGTTAGATGGCCAAGCCATTGACGCTTTGAACTTGCAAGACCTGCGCCGCTGTATAGGCTATGTTGCGCAGGATTCTTTTTTGACCGATGGGACGGTGGCAGAAAACATTGCCTACGGTTCTGACAACGCGACCGAGGCCGCGATTGCAGACGCAGCACGAGCGTCTGAATCCACTGAATTTATTATGAAGTTGCCTTTGGGTTTTGCCACCCGCATAGGTGAGCGCGGTCAAAAGCTCTCGGGAGGGCAGCGTCAGCGCTTGGCGCTTGCCCGCGCAATCCTAAAGAATCCGCCCATTTTGATTCTGGACGAAGCGACGAGTGCGGTTGATAATGAGACGGAAGCGGCGATTCAGCGCTCCTTGGACGTTGTGTCACGCAACCGCACTACGATTGTCATTGCCCACCGACTCTCAACCGTGCGCCAAGCCGATTGCATTCACTTGATGGAGGCCGGGCAGATTGTTGAAAGTGGGACGCATGAAGCGTTGATCGCACGCAATGGAGGGTACGCCGCTCTATGGCGCTTACAAACAGGAGAACGACTGATATGAAAACGACGCGTTCGATTGATTCCTCAGAACCTTCAGGACAATTCGCGTTACTTTTGCAGCGGCGATTTGCCCCATTTTTTTGGACGCAATTCAGCGGCGCAGCAAACGACAACGTTTTTAAATTTGCATTCACTGTAATGGTGACCTACCAACTGTCTGTCGATTGGCTGCCGCCTTCGCTGGCCGGTTTGGTGATCGGTGCCTTGTTTATCCTGCCCTATGTCCTCTTTTCAGCAAGCAGCGGACAACTGGCAGACAAATGGGAAAAAGCGCGGCTCATGCGCGCTGTCAAAAATTTAGAAATCGCCATCATGGCCTTGGCAGTATTTGGATTTATTCAAGGTAACGCCGTCATCTTGCTGATTTGCACTTTTTTGATGGGCTGCCATTCCACCTTATTTGGCCCCGCTAAATTTGCCTACCTCCCTGACGCCTTAAGCGAGAAAGAATTGGTCGGTGGCAACGGCATGGTGGAGATGGGAACGTTTGTGGCTATCTTGCTTGGCAATATGGTGGGCGGCTTGTTGGTGGCTATTCCAGACGTGGGCCACACAGTTGTTGCAGGCGCTTGTGTACTTTTTGCTGTTCTGGGGCGAATCGCTGCCGGTCGCATTCCGAGTTATCCGGCCACAGCGCCAGATTTGCGTATGGATTGGAACCCGTTTTCTCAAACCTGGAAAAACATTCAGATGTCGCGGCAAGACCCCGTAGTTTTTCGCTCTTTATTGGCGATCAGTTGGATGTGGTTTTTTGGAGCGGTTTTTTTAAGCCAGTTCCCTGCTTTTGCCAAAGAGGTTTTGCACGGCAATGAGCAGGTGGCCTCATTACTCTTGGTGGTTTTTTCTATCGGGGTGGGAATCGGGTCTTTGCTGTGCGAAGGCTTGAGCCGAAGAAAAAATTCTTTGGGTTTGGTTCCGCTTGGCGCATTAGGAATGAGCGCTTTTGCGATCGATTTGTATTTCGCCTCGCGAGGCTTGCCCCAAGTGCCTCTTATGGACTTTGCGACTTTTGCACAACAACCCGCCCATTGGCGAGTCATGGCGGACTTGGGCTTGATGAGCTTGTTCACAGGACTCTACAGCGTGCCGATGTACGTTTTGATTCAACAACGCAGCCACGCTTCGCATCGCGCCCGCATCATTGCGGCTAACAACATCATTAACGCGCTATTTATGGTGGCAAGCTCGTTGATTGCTGGCGCATTGCTCACGTCAGGCTACTCTATCCCCGAGGTTTTTATGCTGACGGGTTGTGTGAACCTGGTGTTCTCTGCCTATGTCTTTTGGCGGGTTCCCGAGTACTGGAACGGCTTTGTCGCGTTGTTTAAGACTTCAGCGCCACTTTAGACAAATCAGACCCGAGCGCTCGGCGTTCGTCAAACACAAAACACCCACCGGTGTAGTGCTTGCCATCGGTTTCTTCAAAGTATTTGAGAATGCCGCCTTCGAGTTGGTACACGTTCTCAAGGCCTTCTTCGCGCATCAAGATGGCGGCTTTTTCGCAGCGAATACCGCCAGTACAAAAGCTCACCACGGTTTTGCCAGCGAGTTCGGCTTTGTGGGCCCGCAGGGCGTCCGGAAATTCGGTGAACTTGGTGATACGCCAATCAATCGCGCCTTCAAACGTCCCTTCATCGACCTCAAAGTCGTTGCGCGTATCCAGGGTGACCACGGGGCGGCCATCGTCATCGGTCCCTTGCGCTAGCCAGCGCCTGACGGTTTCTGCGTGAACCGCAGGAGCGCGGCCTTGGGCGGGTTGAATCGTGGGGTGGTTCATGCGAATGATTTCGCCCTTGACCTTGACCAGCATTTTTTTGAATGGCTGGTTATCGGACCAACTCTCTTTGGGTGTGATGTCACCAAA
>QYPA01000076.1 GCA_007279715.1 Comamonadaceae bacterium
CAAGCAACGGTGCGCCCTGATGATGCATCTAAAACGATTACCAGTGCGCGTTTTTCCATTAATGGGAAAACGGTTCACTCCAATGTATCGGTGGCAGCCTGTGAAAGTATGTGCCTCAAAGGCATTCCCACCAATACGGCCATCGTTACGACCCGTGCTGTCAGCGTCGAGAAGCCTGGCGTTCACACCCTGACTGTGACTGCAACCCAAAGCGATGGCCAAACCGTGACAGCTAAAGGAAACTTTGAAGTCGTTCCACTGGCTGTCGGAGGCCAAAAGGTCAAAAATATCATCATTCTTTTGGGAGACGGTATGGGTGCAGCGCAGCGCACGGCAGCTCGCATCGTCGCCGGTGGATACGCCCAAGGTAAGAACATCACGCCCTTAGCGATGGATACTTTCCCTGTAACAGGAATGGTCAAAACTGCTTCCTTGAATTCTGTAGTGACCGACTCCGCACCTGGAATGTCCGCTTATGTATCAGGCAATAAGAACAACAACAATGAAGAAGGCGTTTTCCCAGATGACACGGTGAACTCCTTTGACAATCCTCGGATTGAATACTTGAGCGAGTACTTGCACCGTACCCAAGGCAAAGCCTTAGGTATTGTCACGACCTCCGATGTTTTTGATGCAACTCCCGCAGCTAACGCCATTCACACCAGCGCCCGCGGCGATGGCACGGGCATCGTTGACCAGTACTTTGACGATCGTAAACTCACCGGACTGTCTGTGTTGATGGGCGGCGGGCGCAAGTGGTTTGTCCCTGCCTCTACACCCGGCTCTGCGCGTGGTGACCGTTCGGACTATGCATTTTCAGCAACCGACGCGCACACTGCCAATATCATAAAAGCCTGGGGCGCTGCCCCCGGCGCCTTGGACAAAGACCGCAACTTATTGGCTGAATTTCAGGCTGCTGGCTTCGCTTATGCCGGTGACAAAACGGCGATGGATGCAATAGACACCAAAAAGACCAGCCACCTGCTTGGCTTGTTCTCACACTCCAACATGAATGTAGCGTTGGACAAGATGGACGGACGGCGTAAGAACGGCCAAGGTCTTGGAAATGAAGGCAAGAACCGGGTGGTTGACGACTACGGATTCCCTGATCAACCGATGCTCGACGAGATGACGGCCAAGGCATTGGGCGTTCTTGAAAAGAAAAAAGAAGGCTTTGTCTTGATGGTCGAAGGCGCGTCCATCGACAAACAAGCCCATGCGATGGATACCGAGCGCTGGATGCTTGACACCATTGAGTTTGACCGCTCTATTGCTCTGGCTCAAGCTTTTGCTGCGAAACACGGCAATACCTTGGTGATCGTGACTGCGGACCACGAGTGTGCCGGCGTTGCGCTCATCGGTGGCTCGGTGGTCAACGATGCCCGCTTGCAAGAGTTGGTTCGCGAAGGTGGCACCGCTCTGCGTGATAAATCGGTAGGCGTGTACGAAAAGGCTGGCTTTCCCAAATACGTGATTGCCAAAGACGGTTACCCTGAAACAACGGATATTGACTACCGCCTGCTGGTCGCCTACGGAGCCAACTCAGACCGTTTTGAAGACTTCCGTACCAACTCCTTGCCCCTGCAAGACAGCCAGCAACCTTTTGTTAAGTCACAACCGCTCGCGGCATACCCCGTTGACCCGACAAAGCGTGATGAAAATGGCAAGTTCTTTGTTACCGGCCAAGTTCCAGGAAATAGTGCGGTGCACACCGCCAGTGATATCCCTCTTTCCGCCTTTGGCCCTGGCGCTTATTCCTTTACAGGCACGATCGACAACACCGATGTCTTTTTCAAGATTGCGCAAGCAGCAGTGAAGGGCGTTGTGATGCCCAAGGGTATGGCAGCGTCAGTTAAAAAATAAGCTCAAAGTTTTATCTTTGCGTTTAACCCGATAGCCCCCAGCGCAAGCGATTGCGCTGGGGGCATTTCTTTGCCAAAAGAAATTTCAGTGAATCCATAGCATCAACGTATCATCTTGGCTTGCTTGATAACTCCGAGCCCTCTATGTTGCGCATCACTGAACTCAAACTCCACCTCACCGCCTTGCCAGTTGACGTTCGACGCGCGTCCGATGCGCCAAGCGAGACCGACGAAGACCGCGAACCGGTCCCCCATCCCGTTGCTGCGCTGACTGCGCTTGCTTCCCAAGCGCTTGAAATTCCCCCCGACGCCATAAAAAGTCTGCACGTTTTCAAACGCAGTTTTGATGCGCGTAAGGCGGAGATTTTGGCTGTATTTATTGTCGATATCCGACTGGATGCCTCAATGGAAGCGCAGTTGCTTACCCGCTTTGGGAATCATCCGCATATCGGCCCGACCCCCGACATGACTTACACCTTGGTAGCGCAGGCCTCCACCAAGCCCTTGCTTCGCCCTGTTGTTGTGGGCTTTGGGCCATGCGGCATTTTTGCGGCACTGCTGTTGGCGCAAATGGGTTTCAAGCCGATCGTGCTGGAGCGCGGTCCGTCCGTTCGACAGCGCACTAAAGACACGTGGGATTTATGGCGCAAGAACACCTTGCATCCTGAGAGCAATGTGCAATTTGGCGAAGGCGGCGCGGGGACCTTTTCAGACGGAAAGCTTTGGAGCCAAATCAAAGACCCACGCTATTTGGGTCGCAAGGTGATGAACGAGTTGGTTAACGCTGGCGCCCCTGCCGATATTTTGGTAGAGGCCCATCCCCACATCGGCACCTTTAAATTGGTGAAGGTCGTAGAAAACCTGCGGGCTCAGATCATTGCACTCGGCGGCGAGGTGCGGTTTGGTCAATGCGTGGTTGATCTTGACCTGGCTGAGGCCCATGGCGGCTTGGCCATGCGCGGGCTCAAAGTGCTGGATTTAGAAAGCGGACAAACCCAAACGCTAGAGGCCAGCCATGTCGTGATGGCGCTGGGACACAGTGCCCGCGATACCTTTGCCATGTTGCACCGACGCGGTGTAGCGATGCAAGCCAAGCCATTCTCTGTGGGGTTTCGCATTGAGCATCCCCAAAGCGTGATTGACCGCGCCCGTTGGGGCCGCCACGCGGGCCACCCACTCTTAGGCGCTGCCGACTACAAACTGGTTCACCACGCACTCAACGGGCGCGGTGTGTACAGCTTTTGCATGTGTCCGGGCGGCACCGTGGTTGCAGCCACCAGCGAAGCCGAGCGGGTGGTGACCAACGGCATGAGCCAGTATTCGCGCAATGAGCGCAATGCCAACGCCGGCATCGTGGTGGGTATTGATCCGAGCGACTACCCGCACGACGAAACCCATTTTGTTGCAGCCTTTGGCACCGAAGAAGGCAAGCAATACGCCGCTGAATCAAAGCTGCTTTTGGGCAACGACCCCCCCAGCGCGACCCGCGCCCACCCGCTCGCAGGCATTGCCTTTCAACGCCATCTCGAATCTCGGGCCTACACCTTAGGCGGCTCGACCTACGAAGCCCCTGGCCAACGCGTTGAAGACTTTTTGCAAAGACGCCCATCGCAGGCCTTAGGCAGTGTGCAACCTTCGTACCGACCTGGCGTGAAACTGGTCGATCTCGCGCCAAGTTTGCCGGCCTATGCCATAGACGCGATCCGCGAAGCTTTGCCTGTGTTTGGTCGCAAGATCAAAGGGTTTGATATGGCCGATGCGATGCTCACCGGCGTTGAAACCCGAACCTCCTCGCCCTTGAAAATACCACGCGGCGAGAATCTACAAAGCACCAATGTTGCGGGTTTGTATCCTGCGGGCGAAGGCGCAAGTTACGCCGGTGGCATTTTGTCTGCCGGAGTTGACGGCATCAAAGTCGCTGAAGCATTGGCCTTGGATGTTTTAAGCCAAAAGGCTTAAAGGTTAGGCCTTAGACCTTAGGCCGATCGCTTGAACAAGGCCAAAAGCGTTCCCGCCAAAACAAAGAAGGCGCCAAAGACACGGTTCATGGCTCGCACATGGCTGACCTCTTTGAGTGCCGTTAACACCTTAGCCGCCAGCGCGGTGTATCCCGCCATCACGACAAAATCGGTAAATGAAAGGGTTGCACCAATCAGCAAGTATTGCGGCAGCAGAGGCGCTGATAGCACCAAAAACTGCGGCACTACCGCCAACATAAACACCGTGCCCTTAGGGTTGACGGCATTGATCGTCCAAGCCCGAAAAATCATAGCGCGCCGTGTGACTTGGGACGTTTCAAGGCTTCGCTGCGCCAGAGGCACCGCGGGTGCTCTCCATTGTGCAATTCCAAACCACACCAAGTACGCCACCCCGGCCCACTTCACCACTAAAAATGCGGAAGCCGAAGCGGCTACCAATGCACCGAGCCCCAAGCCAATCACCAGCAGCTGGGTCCAAATCCCCAAGACCAAACCAAACACCGTGAAGTAGCCCCGACGAAAGCCATGGTTTAAACCAGCGCTCATCGCAGCGACTGCGCCTGTACCCGGTGAAATACTAATGGCCCATGACGCTGCAAAAAATGTCAACCAGGTTGCAAAATCCATCGAAGAGAGCTCAGTCTTTATGAATTTTGAAGCGCAGCAATCCGCGCTTCAATCGGCGGATGGGTTGAGAAAAGCTGGCCGATGCCGCCTGAGATTCCGAAGGCTGCCACGCTTTTAGGCAGCTCACCCGTAGGCAAGCCGCCCAGTCGCGCAAGCGCATTCATCATCGGCTGCTTTCGGCCCATCAAGTCCGCAGCCCCAGAATCGGCGCGGTATTCGCGGTGGCGCGAGAACCAAGCAACGACCATAGCGGCAGCAAATCCCAAAACAATATCCAAGGCGATGGTGGTGATGTAGTAGCCCATCCCAGGGCCACTGCGCTCGCTGTCGCCTTTGCGTAAAAAACTATCGACGGCGTAGCCAATGACGCGGCTTAAGAAAACCACGAAGGTATTCATCACGCCTTGGATCAGCGTCATCGTGACCATGTCGCCATTGGCGATGTGGGCCACTTCGTGGGCAATGACCGCTTCAATTTCTTCATGGGTCATGCCTTGGAGCAAGCCCGTAGAAACCGCAACCAACGCAGAGTTTTTAAAAGCGCCGGTGGCAAAGGCATTGGCTTCGCCTTCAAAAATTCCCACCTCGGGCATGCCAATGCCCGCCTTGGCCGCGAGCTTTTGAACGG
>QYPA01000016.1 GCA_007279715.1 Comamonadaceae bacterium
GCCAATAATCCATCTGGGAATATGCCTTGTGAGAGAGCTCTTCCCTCTCTCACAAGGCATATTCCCAGATGGATTATTGGCACTTCAAATTTTTGAAGTGCGCTACCTCGACCTCATCAAGCGATGCCAGCAACAAAAACAGCCATTTGGCGTTGCATGGATTCAACAAGGGAGTGAAGTTCAAGTGCCAGGCCAAATGCCGTCACTCCACACAGTGGGGTGCATGGCACACATTAAAGAATTCGAACAGGTACAGCCAATATTTTTTCGGATCTTGTGCCAAGGCGGTCTGCGCTTTCAGTTGCATGAAGTGCAACCGGGACCGTTTGGGGTATGGCAAGGTCAGGTGACGTATTTGGCGCAAGATCCGGAGGTCGAAGTCCCACCCTCCATGCAAGCCCACGCAGACCGACTTGGCAAAGTCATTGCAACCGCGCAGCAGCAGGGAGTCATCGACAAACTACCCATTTTTGAACCCTACCACTTGGACCAATGCGGTTGGTTAGCCAACCGATACGCGGAGGCCATGTCCCTGAGCCCGGAGCAAAAGCAACAGCTCCTTGTGGAATTAGATCCTTTGCAACGATTGGAATCGGTGGTTCGTTTGATTCAGGAATCTTGATCTGTTAGCTCAAGAACTAAACGCTGGCATGAAGTTGCAGCATGGTATTCGCCGTGTTTTTTGTAAGCTCCCATGGGGAAGCATCGGGTAGTAAATCAGTCAAAACCTGGTGAATTTTAAGCAACCGCGGATCGCTATCGTTAGCATCGTCCGTGGTGTCGTTGATGCAAAAAAAATCTAGCTTGCCAAAGAGATTTTTTAGATGATCGAGGGATTGCTCCTTTAACGATTCACCAGTCGCTATGTACAAATGCGAGTGATCTGTTGTTTGGGCAAAGTCATACGCCAAGGCCCAGCGCAATGCAAAGTCGGAAATGATCGTGGGCTTATTCCAAGTGCGAAAAACAGTAGACCTTACTCGCTCAAACAACTCGGGCGCATCACGTTCAATCTCCAACATCAAAGACTTCAACATAGGCCGTGGAGAATGCGCGAAAGTTCTGGGCGTATGTTGGTACTGCTGGTCCATTCTTCGGACTAACGAATCAGTAGTTAAATTCAAATGATCTGATTTCGCTTGAAGCCATTGCTTGGACATGCGACTGGCATTTTCTAGGGATGTTGATTCAGTTTGCAACTTGTTACCAATCACCTCAGGTTCATCAGACCAAGAAACATAAATACCACTTTCAAAAAACCAATCCTCCAAACAGACAGGCGAACCAAAAAAAACATCGTCATTCAAATAGAAATAGCGCTCAGACAATCCTGGAATATGGTGAATATACGATTCAATATTGCCTGAATCAAATGTGGGCAATGCCGAATGGGGAATTAGTTGATGGTGGTCGATCAGGGTAATTTGATCTGAAGCTTGAAACCAATCGGGAACCTGTACATCGGTGACGATAAAAATGTGCCCATGTTCAGGAAAGAACTTTTCAAGTGCACGTAAGCTAAATCGTAATTCGTCATTGTCGCGGTACCGTCCTTCAACATTGCCAAACTTGGCAATGTTGAAGTCGCCGGTGGCTTCTAATTTCTCTGCATATTTTTTTCGCTTGGCGCGCCATTCATCATCGTTGCCATCAACCCAGAGGTAAACAATGTCAACGCCAGAAGTTGGTGTCTTAGGAGATGGAAACAAAATAATAAATACTAGAAAAAATTCGCGGATTCAGGTACGAAGTGGTTTGTGCAAAAAATGGGGCTTGATGAAACTAGCCAAGGAGATGCCCCGTCTTTACAAAGATAGTACAGCCCTCTTTACTAAAAGGTTGATGCTGGCTCATATGGGGGCTTCTGATCCACGACCCAGCTGGATAGCGTCCATGTTCATCTTCGAACACACCATCCACAACAAAAATTTCTTCACCACCGTAGTGTCTATGAGGATTGAAATAAGTTTGCGGGGCCCATTTCACTAAAGTCGAGCCACTTCCTTGCTGCATGAGCGGCATGACATTTAGGCCTGGAACCATGCCCTGATGCCAAGGAGAAGTTGTCGTATCAATGACCTCGCGCACGACTTGGTCGGGCCCAAGATGACGCAGCTTCACGAACAGGGTGCAGCCATACTCGCTAAATGGCGCATGGGAGGAGCCAGGGGGATTCATGATGTAGGTGCCAGCAGGATAGTCGCCTGTCTCATCACTGAAAGTCCCATCCAAAACAAAAATCTCTTCACCGAGTTCATGGTGATGCGCTTGAAACTTAGATCCTGGCTTGTAGCGAACGATAGAAGTTGCCTTCGCTACCTCATCACCTTGGCGCTCAAGCATGCGTCGCTCCACCCCTGATTCAGGACTTGAAGTCCAAGTAAGGTCGTGATGATTAATCACGACTCTTTCACTGTAATCAGCATTGATGTTCATTGGTATGGATACAACTTGAATATGAATTGGCTGCGACAAGCCAATGCCGTTAAATGCGCATTTTAGAAAGTCACCCAAACAAAACGCCTTAGAAACCAAAAAGGTCGCTAAGGCGCATGAATATTGGGGTGGCTGATGGGGCTCGAACCCACGACAACAGGAATCACAATCCTGGACTCTACCAACTGAGCTACAGCCACCGTGTCTATCAAATTATAACTGCGTAACCTTGTTCTTATTGCGCAGCTGCAGCCAAGCTTGTTTCTGCGCTTGGCTGAGGAACCGAGATTTTGACCTTGAAGCGTTCTTTCAAGAGTTGGTAATACGACTGCAACTCTGCGTTGGCAAGCCACTGGCTGTACTGGGCGTATTCCTGCGCGGCGGTTTCTGCAGCCGGGGTATTGCGGGCTGATACCTTGTTCACCCGCACAACCGCGTAGCCCTCCTTGCCAAGATCAACACCCACCCAACTCGGAAGCGCAGCGGTATCGGCACGCATGATGGCGCTCAGGAGCAGCCCTTTGACCGCACTGGTTTGCTCACGCGATACCAAAACGGAATCGCCCAGGCTAGCAGCAGCCGCATTGGTTTTCCAGGCTGCGAGGCTAGCAGCGCCTTCTTTTTTAGCCAACTCAGTGGCACGGCTATGCATGAGGCGGTCTTTGACCGCATTGCGAACTTCATCCAGGGGCAAGGTGTGCGCTGCCGTGTATCGCGATATACGGGCAGAGACCAATTGGCTGGCGCCGGTTTCTATGGCTTCGGTATTGCGCTTCTTTTCAGTGGCATCAGAACTAAACAATGCCGCCAGAAGTTTCGGGTTCACCAAAACGCCCTCGGCACCAGGTTGCGGAGTACGGCGCAGGCCGTTGGCTGTTTTAACTTCTAGCTTTAAGCGCTCCGCCATGGGTTTTAAGCTGTCGGCTTGCTCATAAACACCGTTAGAAAACACTTCGGCCAATTCGGCAAACTTGCGCTGCGCTTGTTGGGTTTTTAATTCCGCTTCTAGACCCGCACGCAGGCTTTCAAAAGACGCCTGGGCTGGCGCTTTGATATCGGTGAGTTTGAGAATATGGAAACCAAAATCGGACTCGACCAAATCGCTAATCTCGCCCTTTTTCATAGAAAACGCAGCGTCTTCAAACGGTTTGACCATGGCACCGCGGGCAAAGAAGTCTAAGTCGCCGCCCTTGGCTGCTGAACCCGGATCCTGAGAATTTTTGGAAGCCAAGGCCGCGAAAGTTTCGGGATTGCTTTTAACTTTGGTTAAAAGCGCCTGCGCAGTTTCCTTTACCTTTTGACGCTCGGCCGGTTTCATATCTTTGGGGGCGTTAATCAGGATATGGCTGGCGCGGCGCTCTTCTTTAGAGCTTAGACGGCTTGCGTTTTGTTCGTAATAAGTTTTGAGGTCGGCTTCGTTGACCACAATAGTTTTCTTTACCGCGTCCAGATCCAGTACCAGGTATTCAACATCCGCCGATTCAGCGGCCTGAAAAAGGGCTTGGTTGGCTTGGTAGTAAGTTGCAATATCGGCATCGGCGAGTAAGACTTTTGCAAAAAATTGGGCCGGCGCAAAACGGGAAATTTGTACATCCCGACGCTCGAAAAAGGCATTCAAGGTGACATCGGCCAAGGCTTTGGGTGCAAACACCGTGGCACCGAAACCAGCTTCGACTTGGCGCTCAGATAAGTTTTGACGAACGCGAGCTACAAACCCTTCAGGTGTCAGCCCTTGGCTGGCAGCGAGCTGACGATAGCGCTCCATATCCAAACTGCCATCGGTTTTTCTTAATGCGCCTATTGTTGGATCTTGCTGGAGCTCTCGCGCAAGGCGTGCGTCGCTGATATTGAGCAAAGAGTCCGCTGTTGCTTGGGCGATCACTTGGTCGCGAACCAAGCGTTCCAGGGTGATGTAACGCGCTTGAGGAGACTCCAACATTTTGGCGTCCAGGTTAGGCATAGAAGCCCGCAAGCGATCGACTTCACGCTTGTGCGCCGCGTCCCATTCGCCTTGGGTGATGCTGTGGCTTCCCACTTTAGCAACGGAGACGCCGCCCTCATTCATACGACGGTAGCCATCCACACCGACCAGCACAAAGGCGGGAATAATGAGCAGGAACATGAGGGCCATCATGATCTTGGTGTGCTTGCGAACGAAATCAAACATGCGCTATCTCCAGGAAAAACAAAAAAGGCGAACGTTGACGTTCGCCTTTGTTTGGGTGGTGGGTGATGACGGGCTCGAACCGCCGACCTACGCCTTGTAAGGGCGCCGCTCTACCAACTGAGCTAATCACCCCACCTGAAACAACAAATCAATTCAAAGCATCTTTTAATGCTTTACCAGGACGGAACTTAGGAACTTTAGCAGCCTTGATTTTAATCGAAGCGCCAGTACGCGGATTGCGGCCCGCACGGGCTGCACGCTTGGTCACGGCAAAAGAACCAAATCCCACTAAGGAGACTGTTCCGCCTTTTTTCAAGGTGGTTTTAACGGCACCAATGATGGACTCCAATGCACGCGACGAGGCGGCCTTGGAAATGTCAGCGTGCTTGGCGATGTGTTCGATCAATTCAGTTTTGTTCACAAAAATTTCCTTATCAATAAGAATACTTGGGGAGGTGGCGGAAAAAATTCTCAAATTTAATTATGCAACATTCCGCAGGGTAATTCTAAGCGAATTAAATTGCGAATGAACTTATTAGCGGCTTCGGGCCCTAATTTCTGGGATAGCCTTTTGCAAATAATAGGCCATAGACCAAACTGTAAGCACTGCAGCGACCCAGATCAGAGCGGTACCCCAGAGCCGGGTGTCCATCAAGCCAAAAAGCACGCCGTCAAACAGCAAGAAGGGAATGGCAACCATCTGCACGACTGTTTTGAGCTTGCCGATCATGTGGACCGCCACGCTTTTTGAAGCTCCAATTTGCGCCATCCACTCGCGCAAAGCAGAAATGGCGATTTCTCTGCCAATAATAATCAGCGCCACGAAAACATCGGCACGCTGCAAGTGAACCAAGACCAAGACACACGCGCAGACTAAAAATTTGTCCGCCACGGGGTCTAAAAATGCACCAAAAGAAGAAGTTTGATCGAGTTTGCGGGCTAGATACCCATCAAGCCAATCGGTCAAAGCAAAAACTACGAACATGACGGTAGCCCAAAAGTTTTTATCGGCAGCCGCGATCACACTTTCAGGCAAATAAAACACGCCCACGATCAACGGGATCGCAAAAATACGCGTCCAGGTCAAGAGTGTGGGAATGGTCAAGAACATAACGTTATTGTGGCACGGCTAATGAAGCGCCCGGTAGATTTCTTCAGCCAATTCCAAGGAAATTCCATCGACGGAGGCGATGTCTTGCTGGCTTGCCATCGCCACGCCACGAACCCCGCCAAAACGTTGCAAGAGTTTGGCTCGCCGCTTGGGACCCACGCCCGGGATGTATTCCAATTTGCTGCCGCCGACCCGCACCTTGGCCCGTTGGGCTCGCATTCCGGTGATGGCAAATCGGTGGGCTTCGTCTCGAATTTGGGCTACCAACATCAAAGCGGCCGAATCAGCCCCAAGGTATACCTTGTCACGGCCATCGGCGAAAACCAATTCCTCGAGCCCGACTTTTCTGCCCTTCCCTTTTTCCACGCCCACGATCAAAGACAGATCCAGCCCTAGACTTTCAAATACTTCCCGGGCCATGGAAACTTGGCCTTTACCGCCGTCCACCAAGACCAAGTCGGGAAGGCGGTCGCTGCCCGAAGGCGCGTGGCCTTGTTGTTTGGCTTGCGCCAAAGCGTCTGCGATTTTGCTATAGCGCCGAGTCAAGACCTGGCGCATCGCGGCGTAGTCATCCCCTGGGGTAATGCCTTCGATGTTGTAACGCCGGTATTGGGCGTTTTGCATTTTGTGGTGGGCAAAGACGACACAAGACGCTTGGGTAGCTTCTCCGGAAGTATGCGAAATATCAAAGCACTCGACACGCAAGTTGTCTAAGTCATCGTGCGCCAAATCCAGCGCCTCAGCCAACGCGCGGGTTCTGGCCTGCTGCGAGCCCTTTTCTGCCAACAGGCGGGCCAGCTGCAAAGCCGCATTGGTTTGGGCCATATCCAACCAAGCGCGTCGTTGCTCGCGAGGCTGGTACACCGCACTGACTTTGAACCCGTGCTGTTCAGACAGCGCTAACAACAATCGCTTAGAAACGGGCTCACTCACAACGAGGACCGAGGGCATTGGAACACTCACATAGTGTTGCGCTAAGAAGGCTTCCAAGACCTGCGCCTCAACCGAAACAGGGATAGCGTCAGCGGCTTCCTCTTCAATGAATACTGCTGCATCTTCGACGTGAACAGGGAAATACGGCCGGTCCCCCAGATGCCGGCCTCCGCGCACCATCGCAAGGTTGACACAGGCTTTGCCACCTTGTACTTTGACAGCCAGTATGTCGACATCGCGGTCAGACACGTTGTCAACCGACTGTTGATGCAAGACGCTGGAGAGCGCCGACACTTGGTTACGAAGTTCTGCGGCTTGCTCAAACTCCAATCGATCGGCATGCGCCATCATTCGGGTTTCCAAACCCTTTAAAACCTCTTGCGCATCGCCGCGTAAAAATTTCTCCGCGTTGCTTACGTCTTGGGCGTAGTCTGGGGCATTGATGTGCCCCACACAGGGACCCGAGCAGCGTTTGATTTGGTACAACAAACACGGCCGGGTGCGGTTGCTAAACACCGAGTCTTCGCAGGTCCGCAGACGAAACACTTTTTGCATCAGCAAAATGGCTTCTTTAACCGCCCATGCGCTGGGATACGGGCCAAAGTAATGGTGTTTTTTCTCAACCCCGCCCCGGTAGTACGCCACGCGGGAAAACTGCATCGGGGATACGTTGGATGAGGTGGGCCCTTGCGAAGCCGCAGTCATCTTGAGGTAGGGATAGCTTTTGTCGTCGCGAAAAAGAATGTTGTATTTGGGGCTCAACGTCTTGATGAGGTTGTTTTCCAAGAGCAAGGCTTCGGCCTCGGAGCGGACTACCGTGGTTTCTAAACGCACGATCTTTCCCACCATGTGGCCGATGCGGGTTCCGCCGTGGTTTTTTTGGAAATAACTGGAAACGCGTTTTTTGAGGCTGATGGCTTTACCCACATACAAGACATTGCCGTCGGCATCAAAATACCGGTAAACGCCCGGCAACAGCGGCAGCGCAGCCACTTGGCTTAGAAGTTCTTCTGAATGGGGCGACATCATTGCGCTATTGTCAGGGCTTTGCCGCAAAATTCCAAAGCATCGCATCAGAATTTAAAAATCAACAATCGCGCCGACAATCTCAAGATGAACATCTCAGCCATGGGTCCAACTTCTTCGGTCAATCAAGCGCACGATCAAGGTCAAGGTCTGCTGTGGGATGTTTTTTGCCGTGTGATCGATAACTTTGGCGATATCGGCGTTTGCTGGCGCTTGTGCGCCGACCTGGCAGGGCACGGCCAGCGCGTTCGGCTTTGGCTTGACGATGTGAGCGCCCTCGAGTGGATGGCGCCGGGCGCGTTGGAAGGGCAACACGCCAACATCACCGTTCACCCTTGGTCGGAAACGATGGATTCTCAAGGCCTACGAGACTTAGAGCCAGCGAACGTGTGGATTGAAGCCTTTGGCTGTGACATACCGCCGGTATTTATTGATTGTTACAGGCAACACAAAGAAGTCGCACCGGTCTGGATTAACTTGGAATACCTGTCGGCGGAGCCTTTTGTTGAGCGCTCACATACCCTGCCCTCCCCCGTGATGTCCGGCCCGGCCAAAGGATGGACCAAGTACTTTTACTACCCGGGATTCACAGAAAAAACGGGGGGGCTGTTGCGAGAGTCTTGGATTCAAGACCGCCAAACGCTAAAGAACGAGGTATCCAAAGCAGCCTGGTTACAAAAGTTGGGCATCACTTGGCAAGGCGAAAAACTCATCTCCTTGTTTTGCTATGCATCAGCTCCAGTGACTGGACTTTTGGAATCCTTAGAAAATTTTGGTGAACCCGTACGCCTTCTTGTTACCGAAGACCAAGCCAAGACTGCGGTGCAAAAAGTACAGAGGGAACGCAACCAACCCCGTTCTTTCGATATCAGCTTCCTCCCTTTGGTGTCGCAGACTGACTATGACCAACTGCTTGGGGCTTGCGATTTGAATTTTGTCAGGGGCGAGGACTCTTTGGTGAGAGCACTTTGGGCGGGCAAGCCTCTGGTTTGGCAGATTTATCCGCAA
>QYPA01000148.1 GCA_007279715.1 Comamonadaceae bacterium
CAATGGCATAACGGCATGCGAAGTCTTTAAGCATTTCAGCGGACACTTCACCAGTGAAAGCGCCTGAATCATGCATGGACACATCTTGCGCACCAAACAGCAATGGGCTTGCCTTGCTTAAATTTTGCAATTGAGAAAGATAGGGCGCGGGCACACACAGTGCCACGTCGCATTTCCAATCGGCAGAATGAGATAGCAAGGCTTGCACAAGCGCTGCGTTTGACTCGAGCGAGCCATTCATTTTCCAGTTGCCTGCGATCAATTTTTTCATAAGGCATCCCAGGTTAAAACAATTTTTCCAACGTGTTGGCTGGCTTCCATCATGGCATGCGCCTGCGCCGCATCGGCCGCTGGTAAAACAGCATGAATGATGGGGCGAATCTTTCCAGATGCAAACAAAGGCCATACGTGGTGTAACAAATTTGTCGCAATCGCACCTTTATAAGCGATTGGACGAATGCGCAAAGTAGAACCCGTGATGGTCAGTCGTTTACGCATGACCAAACCGGCGTTTACCTCCGCTTGCACCCCACCTTGAACGGCAATCACCACCAAGCGACCATCTTCGGCCAAACAATTCAACTCTTTTGCAATGTAGGGCCCAGCGACCATGTCTAAAACAACATCCGCGCCCCTGCCCTGCGTCAAACGCAAAGTTTCAGCTTCAAAATCTTGGGTTTTGTAGTTGATAGCATGGTCCGCACCTAACGCCAAACAATCTGCGCACTTCTTGTCGCTACCTGCTGTGACGATCACGGTTGCTCCAAAGGCTTTTGCCAGTTGAATCGCTGTGACTCCGATCCCACTGCTGCCGCCTTGAATGAGCAGCGTTTCACCCTGCTTCATACGACCGCGGTCGAACACATTGCTCCAGACGGTGAAAAAAGTCTCAGGCAAACTGGCAGCTTGCGCGTCTGTGAGAGCGTGCGGCGTCGGTAAACATTGCGCGACTGGCGCAACACACCATTGCGCATACCCGCCGCCAGCCACTAAAGCACAAACGCGGTCACCGATTGAAAGCTTGGCCTCGACCATGGCCCGGGCATCTCCCGCCTCGATCACTCCCGCGACCTCCAGCCCAGGAATATCCGGAGCACCTGCAGGCGCAGGGTAGTGACCCAGCCGCTGCAAAACATCCGGGCGGTTAATGCCACTGGCGGAGACGCGAATGAGAACTTCGCCCGTGCCTGCCACGGGCACAGGGCGCTCTCCCAAACGCAAAACGTCTGGGCTTCCAAAGGAGGAAATTTCAACGACTTTCATAGACTACGGTTGCGTTTGCTGCGCGTTGAATTCAAAGCGCAGCAAACTGCCCACTGTCTTTCAATTATCCTTGGTCACCGCCGTGCGCGGGACGCTCGATCAATGCCTTCATAGACAATTTGATACGTCCTTTTTCGTCGGTTTCCATGACCTTGACCTTGACAATCTGGCCTTCGGACAAATAGTCGGTGACTTTTTCTACACGCTCATGGGCAATTTGGCTGATGTGAAGCAGACCATCTTTTCCGGGCATGAGATTCACCAAAGCACCGAAATCCAAAATCTTGGTTATTGGGCCTTCGTAGGTCTTACCGATTTCGACTTCAGCCGTGATTTGTTCAATACGGCGTTTGGCTTCTTCAGCTTTGGCAGGATCGCTCGATGCAATGGTGATGGTTCCATCTTCATCGATATTGATTTGGGTTCCAGTTTCTTCGGTCAATGCGCGAATCACCGAGCCGCCTTTACCAATCACGTCACGAATTTTGTCAGGGTTGATCTTCATAGTGAACAAACGTGGCGCAAAAGTGGAGACTTCGGTCTTCGCTTCGGCCATCGCTTCTTGCATCTTGCCCAAAATATGCATGCGTGCTTCTTTGGCTTGTGCCAATGCCACTTGCATGATTTCTTTGGTAATTCCTTGGATTTTGATGTCCATCTGCAAAGCAGTAATACCGTTGGTTGTACCCGCTACTTTGAAGTCCATGTCGCCTAAATGATCTTCGTCGCCCAAGATGTCAGTCAGCACAGCAAAACGGTTGTCTTCTTTGATAAGACCCATTGCGATTCCAGCCACGTGGGCTTTCATTGGAACGCCAGCGTCCATCAAGGACAAGCAACCACCGCAAACGGAAGCCATAGAAGAAGAGCCATTGGACTCGGTAACTTCTGAGACCACGCGCATGGTGTACGGGAAGTCTTCTTTGGAAGGCAATACAGCCACCAAAGCACGCTTAGCCAAACGGCCATGACCGATTTCACGGCGCTTAGGCGTTCCAACACGGCCTGTTTCACCCGTTGCAAACGGAGGCATGTTGTAGTGAAGCATGAAGCGATCTTCATAATCACCCGACAAAGCGTCGATGCGCTGCGCATCACGCTCAGTACCCAAGGTAGTGACTACCAAAGCCTGCGTTTCACCGCGGGTAAACAATGCAGAACCGTGGGTGCGTGGCAACACGCTGTTCCGGATTTCAATAGCACGCACGGTGCGGGTATCGCGGCCATCAATACGGGGCTCGCCCGCCAAGATCTGGCTTCGAACCAACTTGGCTTCGATATCAAACAACATGCCTTCAACAGCCACGCCATCAAACTCAACGCCATCGGCCTTGAGGCCAGACATGACGTCAGCGTAGGCAGAACGGCAGGCTTGGGTCCGGGCTTGCTTATTGCGAATTTGGTAGGCAGCAGCCAACTTCTCTTGTGCCAACGCGCCCACTTTTGCAATCAAGGGTTCATTTTTAGCAGGTGCTTTCCAGTCCCAGACCGGCTTACCCGCGTCACGCACCAATTCATGGATAGCGGTGATAGCGATATTGCCTTGCGCATGGCCGAATACGACCGCGCCCAACATGATCTCTTCAGACAATTGCTGCGCTTCCGACTCCACCATGAGAACGGCAGACTCTGTTCCTGCAACGATCAAATCCATGATCGAATCTTTGCGGGCTGTTTGGCCAGGGTTCAACACGTATTCGCCGTTCACATAACCCACGCGGGCTGCGCCAATTGGGCCGTTAAACGGAATGCCGCTGATGGACAAGGCAGCGCTCACCGCAATCATGGCTGCGATATCTGCATCCACTTCAGGGTTCAAAGAGACGGTATGCACCACCACGTGAACTTCATTAAAGAAGCCTTCGGGGAACAGCGGGCGAATCGGGCGATCAATCAGGCGACTGGTCAGCGTTTCAAATTCGCTAGGACGGCCTTCGCGCTTGAAAAAGCTGCCGGGGATTTTTCCAGCGGCGTAGCTTTTCTCAAGGTAGTCAACAGTCAAAGGGAAAAAATCTTGTCCAGCTTTACCTTCGGTCTTACCGACTACAGTCGCCAAAACGACGGTTCCGTCCATATCGAGCAACACTGCTCCGGTGGATTGGCGAGCGATTTCGCCGGTTTCCATGGTCACGGTGTTATGGCCCCATTGGAAGGTCTTGCTAACTTTTTTAAACATTGTCATGGTTTATCTCCGAGAAGTACGGGAGGTGCAGGCCACCTCACCCAAGCCCGGATTCAACGTCACAGTCCACGATGCCATTCCAGAGCAACTGGGAGCCAAATGGCTCTGGAATGACACAGCTTCGTACTGCTTTTGCTGTCTCCGAAGTAAAAAACGCCTGAGCTAGTGACCTAACTCAGGCGTTTGTCTTTTGCCCAATCGCTTACTTACGCAGACCCAATTTAGCGATCAGTGCGGTATAGCGCTCAGCGTTTTTGTCTTTCAAATAGTCCAACAACTTACGGCGACGGCTCACCATACGCAACAAGCCACGGCGACCGTGGTGGTCTTTGGCGTGGGTTTTGAAGTGAGGAGTGAGTTCGTTGATACGAGCGGTCAACAAAGCCACTTGGACTTCTGGACTGCCGGTGTCGCCTGCGCTACGCGCGTTGGCTTTTACGACTTCAGCTTTAATGCTGGATGCGATCATTTTGATTTTCCTAAAAAATAACAATGGACTTGCGATTGCGGCTGGAACTGCTGCAAACGTGCGCTGCGCTTTTGGCACAACCTTTGGATTATAGCCAGAAAAGAAGCCTGGCCCGGACTCAAAAACGCTGCATTTTGCAGGTGCTTGGCTGTTCTGCCGCATTTGCCGACAAGGCTTTAATCACTTTGAATCCATAGCCGGAGCCTTCCACATCAAATTTGACACCGATGGCGCCTTGGCGCTCCATCACGCCCACCACCAAAGGTTGCTGGAATTGGTGGTCTTGGGAGCGCATGAATCCAGACTGCCCACCCAAACTCACACGGCTATGCTCCAATGCGTTAGCCACAGAAATTACATCCAAGGAGGTTGCACTCACCTTACCCGACTTTGCGGCAAGTTCAAGGGCTTGCGCTAACGACTCCACCATCAATTGCATTCGCATATGCACGTAATCGTCTTGTGGCTGTGGGAATCGAACTCGAAAAGATGTATAAAAGTCTTCGCTTCCTTTAGTTTGCACATTGGGCAGCCAATCGGCAACGGCTAATACTTTGCCGATTCCCGCATCCCCTATCGCCGCTGGCGCACCCAAGGCGTTGCCGTAAAAGGTGTAAAACTTGCCTTCAAAACCTACATCTTTAGCCGCTTTGACAAGCAGTGTCAGATCGGCACTGAAGTTGCCGGTCACCACCGCTTGGGCTTCGCTGGCCTTTATTTTGGTAACGTAAGGGATGAAATCTTTCACCCGCAGCATGGGATGCAGTTCTTCGCCAACGATTTTGATGTCTGGGCGTTGCGCAGTGATTTGCCGTTTGGCCTCTCGCAAAACGCTCTGGCCAAAACTGTAATCCTGACCGATGAGGTACACATTTTTAAGCGCTTTGTCTTCGCGCATAACGTCCATCAGCGCAGCCATTCGCATATCTGCATGGGCGTCATAGCGAAAGTGCCAGAAACTGCACTTTTCATTGGTGAGAGAAGGCTCAACTGCGGAATAGTTCAAGAACAAAACGCGCTTACTGGGTTCACGCTCGTTGTGTTTATTGATGGCTTCAATTAAGGCGGCGGCTGTTGCAGAAGAGTTTCCTTGCAAAATAAAACGCGCACCGCTGTCAATAGCCAAACGCAAGTTGGTTAACGCGTCATCCGTTTGGCCTTTGCTATCGTAACGGTCTAACACTAGCATTTGCTTTGTCTGGGGACTAACGAGAATTCCACCGCGTGCGTTCACGCGCTCCACCGCCCAAGCAAAATTTCGAAATACCGCTTCGCCGCCGTTGGCATTGGCGCCACTGAGGCCTTCAATCAAAGCCAATTTCAAAGGGGGGGGCGATGCCTGCGCAAATGCATTTCCTGCGTTGGCAATTAAGAATGTGAGCGCGATAGATAACGCCAAAAAGAAAAATTTCAAGGTTTGGGGGAGAACAATAAACATAGAAAATTTCACTTGAATTAGGGCAAACAGCGCACACCTCAAGTA
>QYPA01000124.1 GCA_007279715.1 Comamonadaceae bacterium
TGTTTTTTGGTGGCCCGGGGCGGAATCGAACCACCGACACAAGGATTTTCAACTCTGATTGACCGCTTCGATTTTGTTCTAAATCAAGCGGCTTAAACGCTGAAAACTTTTCGTGTGCGCCAAACCGTATTTTAACACGCGCTGAGCGCGTGCGCCAACAGTCCCTATATGTTACTCGACTCGCGCTCATCTGAGACCCTAGCGCTTGAAACCAGAGCGCAGCTTGTTGGCAGCAATCTCAATTTGCGCATCCAATTCACCCGATAAAACTGAAGACTGAATCAGCTCAAGCGTAGCTACAAGTTCTTTGTCGCTGACCAACTCCACTGCAAATTTTCCTTTTGCAAGTTCCAGCAGCCGTGCACCGTAACGCACGCTCAAAGACAGCTTGCGATTTTCTGCTGTGAACCACCACTGCTTGACCCGTTTGCTGGTTTCCACAAGCTTTCGTAGCCCTGTTTCTTTGTCTGTGATGCTGCGCATTTTGACGGCGGAGAACTGTGCTCCTGTTTGTTGCGCTTTGGCTAAATCAATTTGCTCTTGCAAACGTTTGCTCATCTTTTCCCTGCGTAGCTGTACGGGCGAGAAGTTGGTGGGTTTTACAGCTGCGGTGAGCTTGAGGGTTGCGAAATTGGACATGTGCATTTCCTTTCATTTGTTGTGAATGCACAGTGGATTGTGTGATCAAACGCCATTAAGGACGACCTCTTTCGCGCTGTCTTGTCAGGTCCATGCGAGGTGTCGTTTTGCACGACAGTTCAATTTCGCCAAATTACCTACAAAAGACCACGATTAATTAGGCATTTCTTTGTCGAGGGATAAATATTTGCGAGTTGCGATGAGTTGCTAAAGAGTCGCTGAATCAAAAACGTTACACGTTACTAGTTACAAGTTGCTGTATTTGGGACAAATGAGAAGCCCTGATTGGCAACACGTGACTAGTAACTGGCAACCAGAAACGTGCAACGTCTTTTGATCTCTGTGACTTGGTGCAACCCCTGCACCCAGCAACCAGCGCAACTCCCACAGCAACTAAAGGAGATTGACATGCTGACCACCCCTGATACCCACACCACAGATACCACCCATACCACCCCCGCACTGGCAGTGCGATTGTTTGATAACCAAAAGTACGGAACCACCTACGGCAAAGGCGTCTATCGACGGGCTTTGTACAACGGCACCGTGGACATCATGCACCCCCAAGCCAAGTACTTGATTGATCTGTTCTCCTACCAAGACTGGATGAACCAAGCCCGCACAGACCAGCAAATGGCCGCCATTGACAGCGTACAAGAAGACAAAGATGCACTGTTTAGCTGGATACAACGCTATGACCCCAAAAGCAAGAGCAAAACACTGGTGTCAGGCGTGTGCGTGTTCAGTCTTGCCAACATGAGCCTGCAGATGGTGATTCAAGACGATGCCAGTGACCTATGCAACCACTGGCAACTGGATGTTCGCCACTGCCGCCAAGCCGCCACAAACCAAAGCTCCCCGCAGTTGTTGGCCACCAATACAGACTTGGAGGTATTCAAATGAACCCTGCCAAATCTATCAACTCGATCACCAAGGAGCACAACCATGCGCATTGCTGAAATTGCAGATCCACAGTCTGCGCTGGGTTTGTGGAAACTCATCAGCGACAACACATGGGCAGCACTTGAACAGCAGGCACAGCAGCAAGCCCAAGAGCAGCAGCAAAAAAGTGCTGCCAAAGCCAAACACGCCAAGTCCGGGGGTGGCAAACGAACCCCTGCCCGCATACCGCGCGGGCCTAGGCCGCCCGCGACTCCTGGGCCCAAAGCGCAAAGTGCGCAAAGCACAGATCAAAGTACAGCGCTGAGCAATCCCAGCATGCCCCAGCCTTCAACTGTCACGCACTCTGTCACGCCCACTGCCCTGCGAAAGGGCCCGTTTGGGGCAACGGGCACGACATTGCCCTCAACAACAGCAGCACTACCCAAACCCACAGCAGCGCAACCCGCTGGAGAATTGGACCAACCCGCGCTCAAAGCCATTGCTGGGGGGATGACGCGGGCGTGATTGCTTGGGTAAGTAGAGCTAGCAGCACAGCGCAGAGTGCGTAAAACCACGTTTGCTGCGCTGATCTAGCCCTGTCAGCTGCCCAACTAGCTGAAATAGCACAGGGCGCTGCTGCGCTTGGTTTGGAGTTTGGGCTAAATAGCTTGACCAAAGAAAAGCACACTTTTATTAACCGCGTTGATTTCATTGAGGTTTTTAGTCCTGCCATTTCGGCGGGACTTTGGTTGTCCTTTTTTGCAAAAGAAAACACACTTGTTGATGCGTTTTTTATTTATAAAAAGGAACAAACCCATGTCTCAAGCCAAAACACTGACCCCAGCGGAAATTGATCACCTGCTGACCTACATCGCACAACGCAGCTTTGCCATGCGCAATCGCCTGATGTTTTTGACAGGCCTATGGTCTGGCGTTCGCGTGGGAGAAATTGCCAGCCTTAGCGTGGGCGATGTGAGAAACGCCGATGGCAGCGTCAAAGCAGAGATACGCTTGACTGCGCAGCAGACCAAGGGACGCCAACCCCGCACGGTGTATTTGCCCCAGAAACTGCGCGATGCGCTGCAGGAGTATGTTGATCTGCGCAGCACCTGCCCTGCATCCCACCCCTTGTTCATTACAGCGGGGCGCAAGGCATTCACCGCCAATGTGATGTCACAGCACTTCTTTTGGTTGTTCAAGCGAGCGGGGATTGCAGGTGCCAGTAGCCATTCGATGCGGAGGACTTTTTTAACCTCGTTGGCATCCAAGGGAATCAGTATTCGGGTGCTGGCAAGTTTGGCAGGGCACCGTTCGATTCAGGTGACTATGAAATATCTGGATGCATCCGATGACATGAAGCGGCGGGCGGTGGAACTTGTTTGACTGGTCGCGTGGTCATACGGTGTCGTGTTGAACGACGCTTTACGCCGCAGTCGAGTCCTGTTATCGCTTGGTAGCAGTGAGAGTGACTTTGGTTTTTGGGTCAAGGTCTTGATCAAAAACCCAAGTTTTTCCATCGAAAGACTTGGTCACATAGGCTGTGGTCTCACCTTTCATAAATCGATCAGTAAATGATTTTTCCATACTTGCGATGTCATCTTTATCAGTCACAACTTGGTCATTCACGAGATATTTTTTAATATCAATTTTTCCGTCGATGGTCTTATCAAAAACCGTCTGGTCCTTCACACTCCAGTCACCAGTAGCCCTGGCGGCGCCCTCTACCTCTATTTTTAGTCCGCCATCTTTTCCCGTCATTGATATTGCCATATCGCATTCGTGAGTGAGGGACTTGTTGGGGAAGAACTCGCTCACACACTTGAGCACCATTTGACCGTTTATATTTTCGTCAGTCACTGGCTGGGTGATCTCATATGCCCACTTGCCCACTACATCTTTTTCCAGCGTTTTCCCACATCCTGTCAATACCAAAGCGCCTGCCAATACGATCCAAACGGCTCTTTTCATTTCAACTGCTCCAACGATAGATGATGTAAAAATTTAGCGCCGCAATGTATCAGTAAAGAATGGCAGAGAAGACTTCGCATTTCCGCGTGACACAACGCTTCATGCCAATAGGTCAGTCTCGCCTGCTACAAACTTTGACCAAATTTCAATGAACCTGGGCTCTGTCATTGCCAACCCTGAAGGCAACCTATTCTTCATCTTGATACGGGTCTCCAGTTCGTGCTGGTAGTTTTCCCTGAGCCAGGCGCGCCAAGGTGAATCCGCATGTGTTTCAGCGCTGGTGGCTTCCAGATACGCCTTGTGATTCCGCTTGCCAAAAGGATATTGGATGGGCTCGATCTTGGTGGCATTGGGAAACGAGCCTTGCTCTGCATGCAGCACCATGCGCTGCGCTTTGTAGAGAAACCGCCCAATGGTGCTTTGCATGCGTTCCACAGGGCTTGTCTGCCTGCTAAAGCGCCAGCGCTCCACATCACGCACATTGAGCCCTGGCGCTGCCTTTAGCCTGTCGCCAATGCGCCATACCGCGATGTTGGGATACAGCAGTCGATACAGCAAGATCCAGTAGCCCCGTTCCAGCGCGGCGGGTGTCATGCGCTTGGTGTGCAGACGCCACCGCGCTTGGCTGCTTGCCAGCACATCCAGCGCCCTGCCTTCATGGTGCTGGCGCAGGATCTCGCGAAACTGGCTCACGATGGTTTGCTGGGTGATGGTCAAGGGCACTTCAATCACCACGCTCTTGCCAGCGGGGTAGAACACAAACTCGCCCAAGTTCTGCTCATCCACCAAGCGCACTTTGGCTGGACGCTGGGCTTCTTCCAGCAGCAAGTAGCCCGTGGTTCGCCACCATTGGCGGAAGTTGTCTTGCGTCAAGTCGCCTGCTTGCGTGAAAGTTATGGCGGTTTGGGGATCCACAGGCTCCAGCCCGCTGTGTCTGGCATACCAAAACACGGGGCTCAGGCGCAGATAGTTCCACCACCAGAAGTAAGCCGTGCGCGATGCAGCCTCCAGCACAGCCTCTTCAGAGGCTCTGGTAAAGCCAGGAATCCCCTTGTAAAAGCCTGTTTGCGGACGCTTCATGCTGGGCACTATAACAATCATTACGACTTCGGCGCAAATGGTGTTATGTGGATTTCAATACTCTTTATCAGCAATGCAACAGACAAATCGTCCTAGCCCCTTGCTGGTGGCTCAACGAAAGGAAATACCATGAGCAATATCGCCACTCCCGTCGCCGCCCTGCAATCCACAGAGGCATCCACCAACCCCGCCGCACAAGGTGTCGTTTCACACGACACCCCAAACGGCGAAACCCTGGTCCAGGGTCACAAGGCAATGCACGCCAGCATCGAACAACTGGTGTTGGAGCGTGAAGTTTGGCAAGAAAACGCCTTTCGCACCAGCAACGAGCAGTTGTATGGCTTGCTGCAACGCTGCTACGGGCTCTACAAAGCCATGTGCGAGGACTCCGCAGAGGCAAAGGCGCTGCGCGAAGGGCTGCGCACCTACATCGGTCTCAAAGGGCATGTGTTCTCCCCCAGCACCCACACCTTGACTCGCATCGTCAAGTGCGTGTTTGGCAGCGACCGCCGTCGCGTGAGCGCCTACAGCATCGTGCTGCGCTCTGCGCTGGCACAAAGCGTGGGCGTGATGGATGTGGCGCGGTTCATCCGCGACGCAGGTGGTGTGGAAGAAGTGCGCCTTGCCAAGGCTCCCAACGCCATGAGCGCCAAGCAGAAGGCGCTGGTGACCAGCAGTGTGCTGGCATACAAGAACATGGGCGTGTTCAGCAGCGCAGCACTCAGCGGCTCGTTCAACGATGTTGCCAAGGCTGGCACACAGACGGTGCTGATTGGCGTTTGGCAGGCTGATGGCTCTGTGGTGGTGCAGGCAGTGGTGGAAAGTGCCACTGCGCTGAACGCGGCTCTTGCCAGCCACCACGGCGAGGTGCGTGATGCTGCCAAGAAGCAGGCAGCGCAGGCACAGGAGAGCAGCAGAGCAGACAGCAAGGACGCTGCTATCCAAGCCGCCGCTGCCACAGCGGTGATCGCTGAAGCAGTTCCAGCCTAAAGCCGCACGGGGCAGTGTGATCGCTGCCCCGTTGTTTGATCAACTTGATTTGAAGGAGAACTATATGTTCAGCGATTTTGAGGAGCGTTTTGGTCCCAAGTGCATAGATGACATCGTGTTTGCCACCCAGCAGCACAGGGATCTCATTGAGGATCTGATCACGGGTCAGCGTCCATTTCCCATCACGGAAGGCAAATGCGGCATATTGCTGTATGGCATTCCAGGCACTGGTAAGAGTGCGTTGGCGAAACTACTGCCAGATGCCATGGAGGCAGCGCGAGGAGGCATGAGTTCTGGGGCAATGTATGTGCGGGTGCAGCCAGGCGCTAATGGCTTGAAGATGGTCACTCATATAGCCAACGCAGCCATTCTGATGCCGCTGGGCAAGTATCGTTACTTCGTGCTGGACGAGGTGGATCAACTGACCAAGGAAGCCATGGCGATCCTGAAGTCCGTGATGAACCAACGCGGCACGGTGTGGGTGCTGACCACCAACGACTTCACTGCCATTGAATCTGGCGTGCGGGATCGCTGCCACTGCATCCCATTCAACGCAGCACCCGCAGAGCGCTGGTTGCCACTGGCGCGGCGCATGCTTGCTCATGCGGGTGTGAGTGGCGTGAGTGATGCACAACTGGCAGCGGTGATCCAGCCATGTGCGGGCAGCGCAAGGCAGATCATGGACGCGGTTATCACATTGGCACTTCGGGTGCGGCGTGCCAGTCAAGGCAGTGTCGTTTCACACGACACCTAAATCAGCGAACCATTTGATGATTTGAATGGTTCATTCCTAGCCCGCTGGGGTAGCGGGCTGTTTCTATTTTGTTTATCTGATCTGTAAATTATAAATTATAAATTATAAATTATTTAATGAATGAATCAGGCTGCAATATTATTCGACTAAGTTATTTTCTATTAACGCGGACGAATATTTCCTTATCAATTTCAGAAAATATTTTCTGATAAATTTCCGGACGAGATGTCATGTCATTTTCAGTAACTTCTTGCGATGTCGCACCAAGAAAACCTGTCTTGTAAATAGTCTCAGTTTCTTTGAGGGCCTCTTTTTGGCTTTGTTGGTTCAAGTTGTTTTCCTTAATGATTTCAACGACTTAGCGTATTAATACGAAAAAACCAAAGCTAATACATAAAAGCTTTGGTTCTTTATTTATGGAAAATATTGTGGGATTTAAGCGACTTTGCTTTTTTACGCTCCCCAAGCTCAACACGCTTTTTTAACTGTGCCAGCTACCCAATGCTTCGCTCAGTGCTTCTAAACGTTTGTAGCTTGTTTTAGCGTGTCAGACTACCGCGACAAGAGCAACCCGGACAGGCCACGGCACAAGACGATGACGCTTGGCGCCGATGAGTTCATGCGCCGCTTTCTGCTGCACGTATTGCCCAGTGGCTTTCACCGCATCCGCCACTTTGGCCTGATTGCCAACAACGGGCGCAAGGAGAAACTGGCGCTGGCTCGTGAGCTCTTGAACCTGAAGCCTGAGCTCAGCTGCGAGGTCAAGGCAAGCGAGACCGCCGATGAGCTAGCAGGGGCGAACTTTGTGTGTGCGCACTGCGGTGCGCAGATGATGGTTCTTGAGTCGTTGCTGCGCTGTCATTCAATTCGGGGGCCACCTCAATTGCGAGGTGAACTGTGTTGACAAGCGTGCCGCATTGGCTATGTAGAAGACTGACGATGTCACTTGATACGTCAGATGGGGTAGGCTTGCGTCAAACTGCTCGAGCGGACTTTTTCACACAAATAGGCGGGGCAAATAACGCTCGATTTATTCGCTTGCTGTGCACTTGGCCAGTGGTGTACGCAGTGATCGCGCATCCCGACAACAAGTTGGCACTCAACGGCAACATCAAATCGCCATAGCTCTTCTCTGATCGGGGCACTCGCTTGCCCCGCGGTTTCCTCCCTCGGGGCTTGTACGACGCCCACCCTTACGAATTATCGGGATGCACGTGGCTTGCCTACGCGGGTGGACATCCTACAACCCTAAACAATTGCAGTCGTTCAGGCAAACCTAGAAAGTCTTGACGATTTCTCAACAGCAGTCATCCAGGCGTTTGTCAACTGTCTTGATGGAATGCCATAGTCAACAGACGCCACTATCTGCTGTTAAGTGACGCCCGTCGCGAGTAACGACGTTGTAAAGAGCTATCAGCTTGTTTGTTTGATAGCTCGTTTAGCCCCTTCGATCAGTTTCTTCGCAGCCTCATCAATGGTGATCTTGCCAAAAGCCAGTTGGTCCGCAATGGGTCTTACTACTCCATTTTCAACCTCGATCGCACCCGCAGGTGAAGCGGGTGGATATGGCATCGTTACTTTTTCAATTGATGAAATGAACTCTGCAGACATTTTTTCAATGTCGTTCAAGCTTGTCATGACTTCACTGCGCACTTTCAGGTTGGGAGGTATACCTCGTTCAACTTCAAGTGCTTTTCCTGCATTGATGTCATTGACAAATAAGTCAATGAACTTAACGGCTGCATCGATATTTTTTGCGTCTCGGCTGATACTCCAAACAAGACTTGGACGGTAAAAAGTGCCTGAAGGACCACCTTTTTTTGTAATCGGAAAAGTAGCAATACCCAGTTTGGCTTCTGGTAGCAACGTACTGAATGCGTTGAGATTATTCGAATACAGCAAGGCGGCTGAGCAACTTCTTTGTGCCATTTCACTGCCGTCAGGAGTCATCAGACCTTTCGTTGAAACGTCTGCTGGTGTGCAACCACCGGCTTTGCGAAGGTTTTCCCAATAGGTGTAGAACTCTCTGGCATCATCATAATCAAAACCCAATTTTTGATCTGCAGTGAAATAAAGTTTGCCACGCTGCATCATCCAAGCCTGCAACACATTTGTTTGGCGTGCACAGTATGGTGATGCCCAGTAGCGTCCACCGCCATTGGCTTTAGTGATCTCAATGGCCTGTTTTGCATACTCTTCCCAAGTTAATCCAAAAGTAGGCTCTGGAATCCCTGCCTTGGCATAAGCACGTTTGTCATAAATCATGGCAAAGGAATTGAGCGATTGGGCAATACCCATCATTTTGTTATCCACACGGCCGAGCTCAAGAATTCCTTTGCCCAAGTCCTTGGTCCGGATTGAACCTTTGGAGATGAAATCATCCAGAGAAATTAAAGCTGAACGGCGCGAGTAATCTGGTAGCGTATTGGGTTCCAGCTGAACAATGTCAGGCATGTTTCCACCTGCCATCATGGTATTTAATTTGGCCCAGTAGTCACTGGAAGTCTCCGCATTTGCGGTCAGTCCAGGATATGACTTGGCAAAAATCTCTGTAACGGCATTGGTGCGTTTGACACGATCGGGGGAGCCCCAATACATGATGCGCACATTTACATCAGCCGCTCGCGCAGATGGTGAAACTATGCTCGTGGCCATACTGGCCATGGCCAAACCGCTTTTCAATACTTGACGTCTGCTTTGCATCGTAATCTCCTGGTTAGAGTGGTGGTAAGGGGAAAGTAGGGAATGAAAATGAATATGAAGGTTCGTTTAGTGGGCTGATTCATACGGCTTCAGGTCTTATCTGTTGAATAGTCAGACCGTTGGCATCGAACACATGCAAATGTGAGCGGTCGATAGCGAAAGGAATCTTTTGACCCGCCTGAATCGGATGCTGCCCTGGCAGAGACATCGTGAGCGATTGACCATCTGATAACGAACCGTAAAGATAGACTTGGCCACCAAGTTGTTCGGTGTGTGTGACGGCCAATTCGCCCAGCAACCACGAACCTTCTGTCCAAAGTACAAGATGCTCAGGACGAAGCCCGAGAGTCAACTCCTGCTCATGAATAGTCAGTGCAAAAGGCAAATCAAAATCAGTACCAGAAAGTGAAAACCAAGCGCGTTCTTGCTCGTGCTTAAGAAATTTAATTTGAACCAAATTCATCTTGGGACTGCCGATAAAACCTGCAACAAATTTATTCACCGGATGGTTGTAGATCTCCAATGGACTACCTATCTGTTCCACATTTCCGGATCGCAAGACCACAATCTTTTCAGCCAAGGTCATAGCCTCCACTTGGTCATGCGTCACATAGATCATGGTCGTACCAAGTTCTTTGTGTAAGGCAGCGATTTCAACCCGCATCTGAACTCGAAGTTCTGCGTCAAGGTTGGAGAGTGGTTCATCAAACAAGAACACCTTAGGGTCCCGAACGATAGCGCGCCCAATCGCAACACGCTGACGTTGACCTCCCGAAAGTTGTTTGGGCTTACGTGCTAACAGAGGTCCGATTTGAAGAATATGGGCAACCTTTGTAACCTTTGTTTCAATTTCACTTTTTGCCTCGCCCAGAGTTTGAAGCCCAAATGCAAGATTTTGGTAAACCGTCATATGGGGATATAAGGCATACGATTGGAAAACCATAGCAATTCCACGCATTGCGGGTGGTGTTTGATTGACGACCTCGCCATTCATGAGAATTCGGCCCTCACTGACCGTCTCCAGGCCCGCGATCATGCGCAGAAGGGTCGATTTTCCGCACCCAGAAGGACCAACAAAGACGACGAATTCTCCGGCTTTGATTTCAAGACTCACATTGCGGATAATCTCATTGCTTTCAAATCGCTTGGTGACTTTATCTAGGAAAAGATCTGTCATTGTTGTGTCCTTATCTGAATTTATCGTTTCATGCCGGTAGTTGCTACGCCTTCAATCAACATTCGTTGAAAGAAAAGAAACACGATAAAAACGGGCAGCAATGCCAATGTGGACATGGCAAACAAACCTACCCAATCGGAAATCGAAGTTGCGTCAATAAAGGAGCGCAAGCCGAGTTGAACTGTGTAAGACTTCATCTCATTCAAATAAATCAGTGGCCCAAAAAAGTCCCCCCAACTCCAAATAAAAGAAAAGATGGCAGTGGTTGCAAGTACTGGCATTGAAAGGGGTAGCAATATTTTTAAATAGATGCGCCACGGGCCGCATCCATCCATTTGAGCAGCTTCGTCTAACTCTTTAGGTATGCCCCTGAAAAATTGGACCATTAGAAAAATGAAGAAGGCATCAATAGCAAAAAATTTAGGGACAACAAGTGGCAGATAAGTATCCAGCCACCCAATTTTCAAGAACATGACGTACTGGGGGATCATCACGGCATGCTGAGGCATCATGAGTGTGCCAAGCATGATTGCAAACCAAAAGTTTCGACCCTTGAAGTTCAATCGAGCAAAAGCAAAAGCAGTTACCGAGCACGACATGACATTGCCAATCACGGTTAACACCGATATGAGCAAAGAGTTCCAGGCAAAGGTTCCAAATGAATAAGTCAGCGCAGACCAGGCTTCTTTGTAATTTTTTAAGTTTAGAACACTGGGTATAAGAGAAAAATTATTCAAAATTTCCCCATTGGTTCTGAATGAACTTGCCACCATCCAAAGCAGGGGATAGAGCATGAATACTGAAAATACAAGTAAAAGAATATGCAGAGACAATGAGACAAGAAATCCGCTAGATTGGCCATTATTCTTGATAGGGCGCATCAAAAAATTGAGCTTTCTACTCGTCATAGTGCACCCACAATTTGGATGTTAAAAATGCGATAGCTGTGAAGCTGGCAATGATCACAATGAGAATCCAAGCCAATGCAGAAGCGTTACCCATGCGCAAATATGCAAATGCTTCTTGATAAAGGTAAAGGGTATAAAACAGAGTGCTGTTGACTGGTTCACCTGTACCCCCACTGATAATGAAGGCCGGCGTAAACGCTTTGAACGCCTCGATGGTTTGCATCACAGCATTGAAAAAAATGACTGGCGTCAGCAAAGGCAATGTGATTTTAAAAAACTGCCGGACAGGCCCTGCGCCATCAATGCTTGCGGCCTCATACATGTCTCGTGGAATTTGTCTTAATCCGGCCAAAAAAATGATCATTGGTGAGCCAAATTGCCATATGCTCAAAATGATCAAGGTGTCTAATGCATGATCCGGCGTAGTGATCCATCCAGGTCCTTCATAGCCCATCAGTCGCATTAAGTAAGTGGCAAGCCCATCAGTTGAAAAGAATTGGCGCCAAAGAATTGAAATTGCCACGCTGCCACCCAGAAGGGATGGAAGATAGAAGATGGCTCTGTAAATGGAAAGACCACTAAGCCCTTTATTAAGAATCATCGCCACGGCCAATGCCGCCACTAATTTCAGCGGAACAGACAGAACCACATAGACAAAAGTAACATGCAAAGCATCCCGAAATTTTGAATCTTCTGTGAGGATGCGGGCGTAATTCTCAAGCCCCACCCAAACTGGCGGCCTGGCTAAGTCGTATTCAGTGAAGGAAAGATAAAGTGAAGCAATCGTCGGACCAAATGTAAAAAGGAAAAATCCTGTCAGCCAGATCATTAAAAATTTATAGCCACTCAATTCATGGACCCATCGATCTGTCCATCGATCTTTTCGGGGAATGTCGGTGCTTGAGGATTTCATGGAGATGCAAGCGAATGCTTCTTAAACTTTGCCTATAGATTTATTGACCGGTGTTGTGCAATTTTTTGCCCAATCGGCATAAATCTCGGAAACTTTTTGAAATGAAATTTTCTTATGCTGTCTGTCGCTTGCAATTAGCCCTTTCAGATTGATACCCCGTTGAAAACTGTTTTGTCGGCGTTCAGTTCTAAAGTCATAGAGGACCCATGGTGAAATTCCGCGGATGTAACTTGCCTTTTTCAACATCTTTAATTGTGTTTCTAAAATCAAAGATTGGTTCTCCTCTGAATAACGATCAGAGTGTTCGCCATGCAGACCGGGTAATGCATCTGCACCTGTTTCAGTAATGACGATGGGTTTGGTGGGATTTGAGTTATTCAGCAACTGAGACAATCCCTCAAAAGAAGGCTCATACCAACCGAAATATTCGTTGATGCCAATGACATCCAGTACTTCACTGAGTCGATCTTGGATTTGAAATGTTTCCCTGTTAATTAGGCATGCAGCAGAGATCAATCGCGTGTCATCTGCTTTGCGCGCAGCAGCAGCTAACCGTGACATGAAACTCAGTCTCGCGTCAGTGTCATGATTTTCATTTCCTACGCCCCAAAAAATGATACTGGAACGGTTTCGGTCACGTCTTATCAACTCTTGCAGTTGATTGTTCGCATCATTGAATGTGTCTGGGTTACCGAAATCTATTGCCCAATACACAGGGATTTCTGCCCATAATAAGATCCCTAATTCATCTGCAATGCTTGCAACAAGTTCATGGTGAGGGTAGTGGGATAGTCGAATGAAATTTGCATTCAGTTCTTTGGTATGTCGAAGCATGTCACGTACTGTTTGTTCATTGGATACTTTTCCGATCGGCAGGTTTTCCTCGTGGACGCTGATGCCACGTAAAAACAAGTCTTCCCCATTCAATAACAGTCGGTCACCATGGCACCTTATTTGACGAAAGCCCACCTGGTCGAGTATCGCGTCTGTCCCGTAACTAACCTTGATTTCGTAAAGTTTCGGATTGTCCGGGCTCCATGCTTGGAAATCTAAATTGATTTTTTTGACACCCTTCCCCGCGACCAACACCATCTCAAATACTTGATCAAGTTCGGGCAATTCAATCTGCGCGACGCCATCAATCGGTTCGGAAAGACAAACTTCGAATTGAATCTCCTTGCGCGCAGGCTCATTAATCCAGGCAGCGTGGAAGTCTTGAATAAAAACGGCAGGCAGAACGACAAGGCAAACCTCTCGATACAGCCCGCCGTAGTTAAACCAGTCAGTGTGATTCATGGGCACGCGGTCTGCGCGACAACGGTTTTCAACCTGGATCTGCAGAAGATTGTTCAAAGGTTCCAAGTTCGCGCTGAGTTCGATGAAAAATGGCGTGGAGCCACCTTGATGGCTACCCATAAATCGACCGTTCAAGAACACCCGTGCTTCATAGTTGGCTGCACCCACACGCAAGAAAATGCGATCTTTTTTGGAAGACGGTGGTGAGTCAAATGTTCGGGAATACCATGCACTGCCTTCAAAGTGAAACCACTCGGGACGCACAGTATTCCAGCACGATGGAACTTTGGTCGTTTGCCAATGGGCATCATCGTAGTCTAGGGGCGGGGAATCCTTTGAGTGGGACTTGTTTTGAATCTCATACCACCGCTGCCTGAGTCCTTCGTCATGCGGGTCAATCACAAAATTCCAAACGCCATCCAAGCTTACTGTTGCCCGGCCTGCCATGGTGATGAGATTGGCCGCTTGGACTCTGCCAGCAGCAAATGGCTTCGCATAGTCTTCATCATGCAGATGAGCATAAGGGTCCTTGACGAGCGATTCCATCTATACAACCTCTGATCTTGGTAAACGTTTACCTAAATAATGATGTATGTAATCGCATTATTATCCTTTAAAAAGACGACATCCTAGTCGCAAAAGATTCAACAAGATCGCCTTTGAATTTAATAACAAGAGTTAGAGTCTTTTGGCTACTCACTACCCTATTGCCAGATTCGCTTTTACTAGCATCACTTTTTCCACCAATACCGAAAATACCTAAAATACCTATTACACCACCAACGCTCGTCGAAGCAGAGGCTTCCTCTGCTTTAGTTTCAGTTGTTGAGGAAACCTTGTCATAAATCCAAGTTTCAGCATTTTCGCTGCTGGAAGTTACCATATTCGGAGATCCAAGTTTTTCGACGATTTGGTCTTTTGTCGCACCTTTAACCACGCTCTGTTGAATCTGCCCGAGTGTCATGTTTCCACTTGATTGACCCAGAGCATAAAGGGGGGCGAATAATAATAAGATAAAAATTTTATTTAATATTTTCATACAATTAAATTCCATTTTAGAGTTAAGGTTAATCGTGAGTTACAACAGATGTGGAAATTGAAGGCAAAAAACCTCACAAACCTAGTGTGTCGGGTAACACGACAACTTGTCTGATCATCAAAATTGGACCATTCACACTATAGTCGATGTCTTCCATTTTCGAAAAAAAATCTTTTCGCAGTGAATTGGGTTGGGCAAAAATCATGCGCTTAACCCACAAGCATCAAGCCAGCCTCTCCGCAGCCATGGTGGCCGTAAGTTTCGAGTAGTGCCGCTCAATCATGGCCGCGCTGTTGCCCATTTGCTTGCTGAGGGTGTGGATGTCAACCTCCCCCCGCAGCATCTCCAGCGTGGCGTAGGTGTGGCGCAGGCTATACAGCGTTCGTGTCTGCCCCTGTTCGTTCTTCTCCAGTCCTGAGTCACGCATCAGTCGCCTGAACGTGCCGTTCAAGCTGGGGGGTTGGTAGCCATCACTGAACCTGAACAACTTGTGCGTGACTCGGGTTGCGAGCAAGTGTTCAAA
>QYPA01000122.1 GCA_007279715.1 Comamonadaceae bacterium
CACATTGGCATTCACTGTGTGTTTCATGGTGTGGATGATGTTTGGCGTCATCGGCATTCCGATTAAAAAAGCGCTTGACCTCAATGCCACGCAATTTGGTTTGCTGATGGCAACACCGGTGCTCACCGGTTCCCTGATCCGAGTGCCTTTGGGCATTTGGACCGACAAGTATGGCGGCCGGATCGTGATGACTATCTTGATGGCACTCACCGTTCCGGCGATTTACCTCATGTCCTATGCCACCGCCTATTGGCATTTTTTGACCATTGGTTTGTTTGTGGGTTTGGCTGGCGGTTCTTTTTCTGTCGGTACGCCCTATGTCGCGCGTTGGTTTCCAAAACACCAGCAAGGGTTTGCCATGGGGATTTATGGTGCAGGCAATTCGGGAGCTGCAGTGAATAAATTTGTAGCCCCGGCTTTGGTCGTGGCCTTTGGCTGGGCCATGGTGCCCCAAGTCTATGCCGCCATTATGTTCGGCACCGTCCTTTTGTTTTGGTACTTCAGTTACAGCGACCCTACCCATCTGGTGTCTACCAATGTGAAGTTTAGGGACCAACTCAAAGCACTGAAAGACCCCAAGGTATTGAAGTACTGCCAGTACTACAGCATTGTGTTTGGTGGCTATGTGGCCTTGTCTTTGTGGATGGTTCAGTACTACGTGGGCGAGTTTGGATTAGAAATTCGTTCTGCCGCATTACTCGCTGCTTGCTTTTCATTGCCAGGAGGCGTATTGCGAGCGGTTGGAGGTTGGTTGTCTGATAAATGGGGCGCTCACAGCGTGACCTGGTGGGTTCTGTGGGTCAGTTGGATATGTTTGTTTTTACTGAGCTATCCCCAAACCGATTTCACCATTGCAACCATCACCGGCCCTAAAACTTTTCACTTCGGCTTAAACGTTTACGTTTTCACCGCGCTCATGTTTGTGCTTGGAATTGCCTTTGCTTTTGGTAAGGCCAGTGTTTTCAAGTACATCAGCGACGACTACACCGGAAATATCGGAACCATCAGTGGCGTGGTGGGACTCGCTGGTGGATTGGGTGGCTTTGTGTTGCCCATCATGTTTGGCGCTTTGATGGATCTCACCGGAATACGTTCAAGCGCATTCATGTTGATGTACGGCGTGGTGTGGGTCTCCTTGATTTGGATGTACTGGACCGAAGTCCGGCGCAGCGAAATCATGGGGAAAAACGCCACTCCCTTTAGCCTGCAAAACGTCACCCCTCATTAAATAAGGACCCCTAATGACACAAGCCTCTACTTCACGTGTTGATATCGGCGACTGGCGTCCCGAAGACGAAAAATTTTGGGAGTCCAGCGGTAAGAAGATTGCGTACCGCAATCTTTGGATTTCTATTCCCAACCTGCTGGTCGGTTTTGCGGTGTGGGGGATGTGGGGAATCATCACGGTGCAAATGCTGAACCTTGGCTTTCCCTTTAAGCCTGCGGAGATGTTCAGCCTCACCGCGATTGCTGGATTGATGGGTGCAACCCTGCGGATACCTGCATCCTTTTTTATTCGCCTATCGGGCGGACGCAACACCATTTTCCTGACCTCTGTGCTGCTCATGATCCCCGCCATCTGGACAGGAATTGCATTGCAAGACCAAACGACTCCCTTGTGGGTTTTTCAAGCCTGTGCGTTTTTAAGCGGCATAGGTGGGGGCAACTTTGCATGCTCGATGTCCAATATTTCTAGCTTCTTTCCTAAACGTCTACAAGGCACGGGTTTGGGTTTGAATGCCGGTTTGGGTAACTTTGGTGTGACCACCATGCAGATTCTGATTCCTTTGGTGATGACCGTCGGAGTGTTTGGTGTGGCGGGCGGTGGCTCCATGGTCTTGCTCAAAGACAGCGGCTGGATTTTGGGAAAAATTGCTGCAGGAACTCCTACGTTTATTCAAAACGCGGGTTTCGTTTGGGCTGCGATTTTGCTGCCTTTGGTGGCAGCAGCTTGGTTTGGCATGAATAACTTGTTGACCCTGTCGCCCAATTACGGCGGAACGTTGGCGGCGTTTGCAAAAATTTTGTATTTGTGGGGTATCACCTGTGTCGTCGGGGCCTTGGGCTTGTACCTGTATATACCCGCACCGACCGGCCTGGGTTTGCTCAATATGTGGGTGGCTTTGCCGTTAATCATTGCTTGCACCTTGGTCGCGATGAAAGTAGCTGCCTTTGGAGAAATGAAGTCCAACATCGTCAACCAGTACGCCATTTTTAAGAACAAACACACCTGGTCATTGACCTTGCTGTACATCGTCACCTTTGGATCGTTCATTGGTTTTTCGATGGCGCTTCCCTTGTCTATTACCGTGATTTTTGGAATCAGCCATATTCCTGATGCTTCTGGTGTGATGCAGCACGTACTCAAAAATCCTAGCGCACCCTCGGCCTTAACCTATGCATGGATTGGACCTTTCGTAGGCGCATTGATTCGGCCTGTGGGCGGTTGGATCTCTGACAAAGTGGGCGGATCCATCGTGACGCAGATTATTTCTGGTGTCATGGTTCTAGCCTCTGCAGCAGTGGGCTACGTCATGATGCAGGCCTATGGTTCCGCCACGCCAGAGCAGTATTTTGCTACCTTCATGTGGCTGTTTGTGCTTTTGTTTGCAGCCAGTGGGATCGGCAATGGTTCCACATTTCGCACGATTGGTGTGATCTTTGATCGCCAGCAAACGGGTCCTGTTTTAGGTTGGACATCTGCGGTGGCGGCTTACGGCGCATTTATCGCACCGGTGGTTATCGGAGCCCAAATCAAAGCCGGAACGCCGCAAGTCGCCATGTACAGCTTTGCTGTTTTCTATGCAGTCTGCTTGGTTTTGAATTGGTGGTTTTACCTTCGCGCAGGTTCAGACATCAAAAATCCCTAAGCCCCTTACGACAGTGCAACCCTAAATTTCTCGAGGTATTTCATGAGCCATTTTCTAGACCGTCTCACCTATTTTTCCCAGCCACGCGAATCTTTCTCAGGCGATCACGGCGTGACCACCGGGGAAGACCGAACCTGGGAAAACGCGTACCGTGATCGCTGGGCACACGACAAAATAGTTCGCTCGACGCATGGTGTCAATTGCACTGGCTCATGCTCTTGGAAAATATACGTCAAAGGCGGCATCGTGACCTGGGAAACCCAGCAAACCGATTACCCCCGCACCCGTTGGGACATGCCTAACCATGAGCCGCGCGGATGCGCCCGAGGTGCGAGTTACAGCTGGTATTTGTACAGCGCAAACCGAGTGAAGTACCCGTTGGTTCGTGGTCGGTTACTGAAGTTGTGGCGCGAAGCGAGGTTGTCACAAGACCCGGTGGACGCTTGGGCTTCGATAGCCCAAAGCGATGCCAAACGCAAGGATTACCAAAGCGTGCGTGGCTTGGGCGGATTTGTTCGATCCAGCTGGGATGAAGTCAACGAAATGGTGGCAGCAGCCAATGTGTACACCATCAAAAAACACGGACCAGATCGCATCATTGGTTTTTCGCCAATCCCAGCGATGTCCATGGTGTCGTACGCAGCGGGAAGCCGTTACCTGAGCCTCATCGGAGGCGTTTGCATGAGCTTTTACGATTGGTACTGCGACCTTCCACCCGCTAGCCCACAAATTTGGGGCGAGCAAACCGATGTTCCGGAATCTGCGGACTGGTACAACTCCAGCTTCATCATCGCCTGGGGCTCTAACGTGCCGCAAACGCGGACTCCCGACGCACACTTTTTCACGGAAGTTCGGTACAAAGGGACAAAAACTGTTGCAGTCACACCCGATTACTCTGAGGTCGCAAAGCTCTCGGATATCTGGATGAATCCCAAGCAAGGAACCGACGCTGCAGTGGCGATGGCGATGGGCCATGTGATTTTGAAAGAGTTTTATTTCCCTGATGGAGGTAAAGCGCGCAGTACTTACTTTGACGATTACGTGCGCCGGTATACCGACATGCCCATGTTGGTGATGCTCAAGGAACAGACCTTACCAAACGGTGAAGTTGTGATGGTTCCTGACCGGTATCTGAGAGCCTCGGATTTCAACGGCAAGTTGGGTGCAGCTAACAACCCCGAATGGAAGACAGTTGCTTTAGATGAAAGTGGAAAAGTCGTATTGCCTCAAGGAGCCATCGGTTTTCGTTGGGGTCCGGACGGCCGCGCGGATGAAGGGCAGTGGAACCTACAGGCCAAAGAAGCCCGCCATGGCAATGATGTCAAACTCAAACTCACTGTCATGGAAGGCGAGCAGGCCAGTTTAGAAACAGCCAAAGTGGGGTTCCCCTATTTTGGCGGTATTGAAAGTGAGCACTTCCCCAACAATGCGACTGGCGCTGGTGCGAACAACGTTTTGGTCCGAACCGTTCCTGTGCAACGCATTGCTTTAGGTAAGGCTGGCGACACGCGTGAAGCGCTTGTGGCAACCGTGTTTGATCTGCAGGTTGCGAACTACGGCGTAGCCCGCGGCTTACCAGGTGAGTTGGCAGCCAAAGACTTCAATGACGACACGCCTTACACCCCAGCGTGGCAAGAGCGGATTACCGGAACCCCTCGCGAGCAGCTGATTACCGTAGCGCGGCAGTTTGCTGACAACGCGGACAAGACCCATGGCAAGTCGATGGTCATTATTGGGGCGGCAATGAACCATTGGTACCACGCCGATATGAACTACCGCGGCGTGATCAATATGTTGATGATGTGCGGCTGTATCGGTCAAAGCGGGGGCGGTTGGGCCCACTATGTGGGACAAGAAAAGTTGCGCCCCCAGACCGGTTGGACTGCACTGGCCTTTGGACTGGACTGGATTCGCCCACCGCGGCAAATGAATTCCACCAGTTTCTTTTACGCCCACACGGATCAGTGGCGCTACGAAAAACTGGGCATGGAAGAAGTGCTCTCGCCCTTGGCGGATAAAAAAGCGTTTGGCGGCAGCATGATTGACTACAACGTCCGCGCTGAGCGCATGGGCTGGTTGCCTTCTGCGCCTCAGCTCAAGACCAATCCGCTGCAAGTCGTGCGCGATGCACAAGCAGCGGGAATGGAGCCCAAAGACTACGCAGTGAAAGGCCTCAAAGAGGGCACGCTGTCGATGAGTTGTGAAGACCCAGACCACCCGGACAACTGGCCACGCAATATGTTCGTTTGGCGCTCCAATATTCTGGGCTCCAGCGGAAAAGGCCATGAATACTTTTTAAAGCATCTGCTGGGAACCAGCAACGGCGTGCAGGGCAAAGACATGGGCCACGACGAAGCCAAGCCTGAAGAAGTGGTCTGGCACGACAAAGCGCCTGAAGGCAAGCTTGATTTGTTGGTGACCTTGGACTTTCGCATGAGCACGACTTGTTTGTACTCTGACATCGTATTGCCCACTGCGACCTGGTACGAAAAGAACGACCTCAATACCAGCGACATGCATCCCTTTATCCATCCTTTGTCTACGGCAGTCGACCCCGCGTGGCAGTCCCGCAGCGACTGGGATATTTACAAAGGCTTTGCTCAAAAGTTCAGCGAAATTTGTGTGGGTCATTTAGGTGTTGAGCGCGACATGGTTTTGAGTCCCTTGATGCATGACTCACCCGCAGAACTGGCGCAGCCTTTTGGCGTCCAAGACTGGAAGCGCGGTGAAGTTGATTTGATTCCTGGAAAAACGGGCCCCAATATGGCGGTGGTTGAACGGGATTACCCCAACGTTTATAAGCGGTTTACGGCTTTAGGCCCTTTGCTAAACAAGGTTGGTAACGGCGGCAAAGGCATATCTTGGAACACGCAGACTGAAGTCAAGCAACTCGGCGAGCTCAATGGTGTGGTGCTTGAGGAGGGCGTGACGTGTGGCATGCCGAAAATCGACACCGATATTGATGCCTGCGAAGTGGTTTTGCAATTGGCACCTGAGACCAACGGACATGTTGCCGTTAAAGCTTGGAAAGCCTTGGGCAAACAAACTGGCTTAGACCATACCCACTTGGCTATTTACCGCGAAGATGAAAAAATTCGCTTCCGAGATATCCAAGCCCAACCGCGCAAGATCATTAGCTCGCCCACTTGGAGCGGTATCGAGAGTGAAACCGTCTCCTACAACGCGGGCTATACCAATGTGCACGAAATGATTCCATGGCGCACTCTGACAGGCCGCCAGCAGTTCTACATGGACCATCCTTGGATGACCGCATTTGGTGAAGGCTTTACTACGTACCGGCCACCCGTAGATTTGAAAACGACAGCAGGAATTCAAAATATCAAGCCCAATGGGAACAAAGAAATTGCGCTGAATTTCATCACGCCTCACCAAAAGTGGGGCATTCACTCCACTTATAGCGACAACCTCATGATGCTCACCCTCAATCGGGGTGGCAGCGTGGTTTGGCTAAGTGAAACCGATGCGAAGTCGGTGGGGATTGAAGACAACGATTGGATCGAAGTTTTCAATATCAATGGTGCGATTGCAGCCCGCGCAGTGGTCAGTCAGCGCGTGAACCCAGGAATGACTTTGATGTACCACTCGCAAGAGAAGATCATCAACACCCCGGGTTCGGAAATCACGGGAATGCGCGGGGGGATTCACAACTCGGTGACGCGCATCGTGCTGAAGCCCACCCACATGATCGGCGGGTATGCGCAGTTCAGTTATGGCTTTAACTATTACGGAACCATTGGCACCAATCGTGATGAATTTGTGGTGGTTCGAAAAATGAACAAAGTCGATTGGCTCGAAGAAGAAGCACAAGGAGAAAACGCATGAAAATTCGCGCCCAAATCGGCATGGTGCTTAACCTGGATAAATGCATCGGGTGCCACACGTGTTCAGTCACTTGTAAAAACGTTTGGACCAGCCGGCCCGGCATGGAGTACGCGTGGTTTAACAACGTAGAGACCAAGCCCGGAATCGGTTACCCCAAAGAATGGGAAAACCAAGACAAGTGGAATGGCGGCTGGCAGCGTTTAGCC
>QYPA01000103.1 GCA_007279715.1 Comamonadaceae bacterium
GGCATTGCACAGTTCACGAATTTCATGGAGCTTGTGGCTGATATACAAAATACTGCAGCCTTCCGAAGCAAGTTGCTTCAGCACGATAAACAGCTTCTCCACCGCTTGCGGTGTCAGCACGGACGTGGGTTCGTCCAAGATCAACAACTGGGGATTGGTCAACAAAGCGCGAATGATTTCCACCCTTTGCATCTCCCCCACGCTCAGGGTATGCACCGGGCGGCTGGGGTCAATGTCCAGTCCGTACTGCGCTGCTTTGGCGTTGATGCTTTGGGTAACCTGGGCCAGCGTCAAACTTTTTTCCAGTCCGAGCCACACGTTTTCAGCCACCGTAATGGTGTCAAACAAGTTGAAATGCTGAAACACCATGCTGATGCCCAAAGCACGCGCCTCTTTCGGGTTGCGAATGTGGGCCACCTGGCCGTTGAAAACCATCTGGCCGGCGTCGGGCTTGATGGAGCCGTAAATAATTTTCATCAACGTCGACTTGCCCGCACCGTTTTCACCCAAAACCGCATGGGTCTGACCTGGCATGACCGTAAGCGCAATGCCGCTGTTTGCGACGACGCCGGGGTAGGCTTTGGTGATACCGGTGAGTTGCAGTCTGGGCTTATCCATGAAAAAGTCTCTTTGTTTTCATCATTTCACAGGTCTGCGGCCACGGCTTTGACCCGTTCACGCAGCCACCGGTTGGCGGCCGATGCGTGGGTTCATTCAGTCTATCTTGTCGAAAAGCGGGGGTTAAGCTCATATGCATAGGTGAAAAGGTGTCATATGCTATCGCGTGTAGCTTTGAAGAATCTACCAATTTACCCTGATGGCCGGAGAACCAAGCCCATGAAACCCCAGACCATTCGATTTTTAAAAAACGGTGACGCCGTCACGCTGCACGCAGTGCCAGCGACCCGCACCTTGCTCGAAGTCTTGCGCGAAGACTTGCATTGCACCGGAACCAAAGAAGGCTGCGGTGAAGGTGATTGTGGTGCTTGTACCGTGGTGATTGGACAAGAGCGTGACGGAAAATTACACACCAGTGCGATCAACAGCTGCATTCGCTTGGCCCATTCGGTAGACGGTCTTGCTGTGTGGACGGTAGAGGGTTTAACCCAAGACAACGGCGAACCCCACCCGGTACAAGAGTCATTGGCAAAAAGTCATGGCTCGCAATGCGGTTTTTGCACACCGGGTTTTGCCATGAGTTTGTTTGGTCTGTACCAAAAACATGCTGGTCTATCGATTGACCGTACCACCGCGCAGAACGCCCTGTCGGGTAACTTATGCCGCTGCACGGGGTATCGCCCGATTGTCCAAGCGGCCCAAGCCATGCAACAACTTCCCGCCGTAGTTTTGGATCACCCAAAAATCCTCAAAGCTCTGTCGGCCATGACTGACACACCGGCAGCGCAAGACGCATACCTTTCTCCGCGAAATTTAAAAAGTCTGCTTCAACTTCGCAAGCAATGGCCCGATGCGCAATTGGTTGCGGGGTGTACCGATGTCGGGCTTTGGGTGACCAAACAACACCGAGAATTTGCCAAAGTGATTGACACCACGCGTGTCAAAGAATTGCGATACATACAAGATTACCCGCATCATTTAGCCATTGGTGCAGCAGTGACTTTGGCAGACGCCTTTGCCGCCTTGGTTGCAGACCGACCCCAACTGCAAAGCTTTGCCCACCGCTTTGCGGGCTTACCGGTTCGCAACTCTGGCACCTTGGGCGGTAATGTGGCTAACGGCTCCCCGATTGGCGACTCGATGCCTTTGCTGATTTCCTTGGGCGCTCAAGTGATTTTGATGTCCACGCGCGGAAACCGTCGAATGCCATTGGAAAACCTCTATACCGGTTACCGAAAAAACGTGATGCAAGCCGATGAAGTTTTGGCGTGGATTGTGGTTCCTAAAGCCAATAAAGTCACACCCGTCCCACACACTCGAAGCCAATGGTGCGAGGTCTACAAAATCTCAAAGCGCTTTGAAGACGATATTTCTGCGGTGTGCTTAGCGCTTGATATTCATATTGATAAGGCCGTGGTGACCCACGCCAGCATCGGAGTCGGCGGGGTAGCGGCAACGCCGGTGCGTGCCCGTGCAACAGAAAAAGCCTTGCTCGGCAAACCTTGGAATCCGCAGACATTGCAAGATGCCATGGAGTGCTTGCGCAACGAGTTCTCACCGATTTCAGATATGCGCGCTAGCAGCAGCTACCGGCGCGAAGTGTTGGGAAATTTACTTTGGCGCTTTTGGTTGGAGAGTCAAGGCCAGGCAGACGTTGATTTGCAAGCCCTTGAACCCTTGGATTTGAAAAGGAATTTCGCGGGAGCTGCGCTATGACAAGCATCCTAGCCGCAAAAAGCTCGCGTCCTGCCGCTGGCGCAACCACTGCCCATGAAAGTGCCCGGGCACAAATTGCCGGGGCTGCCTCGTACATTGATGACCTGCCGGAACTGCGGGGCACTTTGTATGCGGCGCCCATTCTCTCGACCCATGCCCATGGCCATTTACGCGCTGTGAACTCGCAGGCCGCTCTGGCCATGTCAGGCGTGGTGGGCGTGGTCTTGTCCAAAGATATCGTGGGTGATCCTATGCTGGCCGCCTTTGCGGGAGATGAACCCATCTTTGCCATCGACACCGTTCAACACGTCGGTCAAGTCATCGGACTGGTGGTGGCGCGCAGCGTGATGCAAGCAAGGCGTGCCGCCCGCAAAGTCGTTTTAGACATTGAAGCCTTGCCCGCCATTTTGACTATCGAAGACGCACTGCAAGCGAAAAGCTACGTTCTGCCGCCTGTCTTTGTGAACCGGGGCAACGCCGAAGCAGCATTGAAAAAAGCAAGCCATACGCTCACAGGAACGCTAGAGGTCGGAGGCCAAGAGCATTTTTATTTGGAAGGGCAAATAGCCTATGCCGTTCCCCACGAACAAAACCAATGGTCGATTTACAGCAGCACGCAACACCCTGGCGAAGTCCAGCACTGGGTTGCCCATGCGCTGGGTTTTGACAACCATGCCGTGCGCGTCGAGTGCCGGCGCATGGGCGGTGGCTTTGGCGGCAAGGAAACCCAAGCAGGCCACGTTGCGGTCTGGGCCGCCGTAGCGGCGCAAAAATTCAAAGCCCCTGTCAAGCTGCGCCTTGACCGCGATGATGACTTCATGGTGACGGGTAAACGCCACCCTTTTGCTTACGAATACACAGCGGGCTTTGATGACACCGGACGACTGACTGCGCTGCAATTGCAGATGGCCGCCAACTGTGGATTTAGTGCGGATTTATCAGGCCCAGTTGCCGACAGGGCGATTTTTCACAGCGACAACGCATACTTTCTTGAGAACGTTGCGATTGCTTCCTACCGCTGCAAAACCCATACCCAAAGCCACACCGCCTTTCGAGGTTTTGGAGGTCCGCAGGGCGTCATCGTGATTGAAGCCATCATGGGCGATATCGCTCGGTATTTAAAAATGGACGCCTTGGATGTGCGCATGCGCAACCTCTACAGCGATGAAGTGTTAGCGGGCGAACAGGCCAATGATCCCAAAGCGGCTCGGCGCGACACCACGCATTACCAAATGAAGGTGGAGGACAACATCTTGGATCCCTTGCTCACCAAGCTGGAGCAGACCTCGGACTACCGCCAACGCAAACAAGCCATCACCGCCTGGAACGCCAACAGCCCCGTTCTAAAACGTGGCTTAGCGATCACGCCTGTGAAGTTTGGCATCAGTTTTACGGCAACGCTGTTTAACCAAGCCGGGGCTTTGGTGCATGTGTATTTGGACGGCAGTGTGCAGGTCAACCATGGCGGAACAGAGATGGGCCAAGGCTTGCATACCAAAGTGTCGCAAATCGTTGCCGATGAATTAGGCGTTGCGTTTGATCGCGTTTTGTGCAGCGCCAGCGACACCAGCAAGATTCCCAATGCGTCTGCCACGGCTGCGTCCGCAGGCACCGACCTCAACGGACGGGCTGCGCAATTTGCCGCTCGCCATGTGCGCGATAACTTGGCTGCTTTTGTCTGCGGCTTGGACGGCTGTGGAGCCGGGGCGATTGAGTTTCGCGGGGGCATGGTTATTTCTCCCAAAGCCACACGCAGCTTTGATTCCGTAGTACAGATGGCGTATGCCAATCGGATTCAATTGTGGAGCGACGGCTTTTACCGTACACCCAAAATCCATTACGACAAAACCACGCTCACCGGTCGGCCGTTTTACTATTTCGCCTATGGTGCGGCATGTACCGAAGTGGCGATTGACACCCTGACTGGAGAAAGCCGCGTATTGCGCGTGGACATCTTGCACGATGTCGGACGCAGCATCAATCCGGGCCTAGACATTGGCCAAATTGAAGGTGGCTTTGTTCAAGGCATGGGCTGGCTCACCACCGAACAATTGTTTTGGAACAAAGAAGGCGTTCTCAGCACCCACGCACCCAGCACCTACAAAATTCCAACGGCGGGTGATATTCCAGAACATTTCAAAGTCGATCTGTGGCCTGAGCCGAACCGTGAAGATAACGTCTTTGGATCCAAGGCCGTCGGCGAGCCGCCCTTTATGTTGGCGATCAGTGTGTATGAAGCACTGCGTGATGCGCTTGCCCAGGCGCGAGATTCCCACGCCCCCGTTGTGCTCACTGCGCCAGCCACGGCTGAAAATGTTTTAAGTGCTTTGAAATAAGTTGGCTGCGGCACAATCCACGCATGCCGACCCTGCTCATTCGCAACGCCCAGACGATCGCAACCCAAGACGATTCGCAAACAGAACTTCACAACGCCAGTGTCTTTGTTCGCGACCAGTGGATAGAAGCCATCGGCCCAGCCGAGACCTTGCCTGACACTGCCGACACGGTGATTGATGCGCGCCACCATGTGGTCATTCCCGGGCTGATCAATACCCACCACCACATGTACCAGTCGCTGACCCGGGCGATTCCTTCGGTGCAAAACGCCGAGCTGTTTGGGTGGCTGCGCGGCCTGTATCCGATTTGGGCGGGGCTTACGCCCGCCATGGTTTACACCAGTACGCAAGTCACAATGGCCGAGTTGCTCTTGAGCGGCTGCACTACCAGTTCCGACCATCTCTACATTTACCCCAACGGCGTGACGCTGGATGACAGCATTGAAGCCGCTCGCGAAATTGGCATGCGCTTTGTCGCAACGCGCGGAAGCATGAGCGTGGGGCAGTCGCTTGGCGGCTTGCCGCCAGACAACGTGGTTGAAAACGAAGCCTTTATTTTGAAAGACAGCCAGCGCGTCATTGAAAGCTTCCACGATGCCAGACCGGGCGCGATGACCCAGGTGGCAGTTGCGCCGTGTTCACCATTTAGCGTCAGTCGCGATCTGATGAAAACCTCCGCCGAGTTAGCCCGCGCTTTGGGCGTTCGACTGCACACGCACTTGGCGGAAAACGACCACGATATCGCCTACAGCTTAGAAAAATTCAACTGCACGCCGGCGCAATACGCCCAAGACTTAGGCTGGCTCGGACGCGATGTGTGGCACGCCCACTGCGTGAAACTCGACGACGAAGGGATCAGCCTCTTTGCCGCAACTCGAACCGGCGTTGCGCACTGCCCTTGCAGCAATATGCGACTTGCCAGCGGGATAGCGCCAATTCGAAAAATGCGCGATGCGGGCGTGCCCGTGGGATTGGGTGTGGACGGAAGTGCCAGCAACGACGCGGCCCATATGCTCAACGAAGCACGCCAAGCCATGCTCTTGGCACGCCTTCGTAAATCCATGGAAGCGCCCTTTGGTTGCGATACCGCGCCGCTTGAGATGACCGCCCGCGACGCGCTGCAGTTGGCCACCCGTGGAGGCGCAGAGGTCCTTGGGCGCAAAGATATCGGGCAGATCAAAGTAGGCATGTGCGCTGATCTGGCTTTATTCGATCTTCGAACGCTTAATTTTGCGGGCGGCGCAGTCCACGACCCAGTGGGCAGTTTGATGCTGTGCGCCAGCGCAAACGCCGCTTACACCATCGTTCATGGCAAAGTGGTCGTCGAAAACGGCCAACTCTGTACTGTCGATCTTGGCCCTTTGATTGAACGCCACAATTCTTTTTCTAAAGCACTGGCAAACGCTGCATGCTGAGCCTAGACACCACCCTCACGTTTTTCGTAGCCTCGGTCATGTTGGCGTTGGTTCCAGGCCCTGACAACGTCTTTGTTTTGTTGCACTCGGCTGCCCACGGATGGCGCTCAGGGCTGTTGGTGGTTTTAGGTTTGTGTACAGGTTTGCTGTTTCATACGGCAGCAGTGGCCTTGGGCTTGGCCGCGCTCATGGCGTCTTCTAGTTTTGCCTTTACCGCGCTCACGCTCCTAGGTGCCGTGTACTTGCTCTGGCTGGCGTGGCAATCATGGAATGCGCCAGTGCACTCCTCCCATGCAACACCGTCATTCGATAACCCCATGCCCGATTCCATCTTAAGTACACGCCAAACGTATTCCCGTGGAGTGTTGATGAACATCACCAACCCCAAAGTAGCGATTTTCTTTTTGGCTTTTATACCCCAATTTGTAGTTGCTAATCAAGGCGCTGTGGGATTGCAAATCCTTTTACTCGGCGGCGTTTTTATGGTGGCCACGTTGTTCACCTTTGGGGCCATCGCTTTTTTTGCTGGCCGGTTTGGCCAAGTGTTTCAAAGCTCAACGATCGCCCAGCGGAGTCTGAATCGGCTGGCGAGTTTGGTTTTTTGTGCATTGGCGTTGCGCTTGCTCGTGACAAATGTGTAATCTGTTCTTCAGCCCGCAAAGCCTAGGGTTAACCCGAGCCACGAGAGGGCGCTAGAGGCTTTAAAGTGCCTCATGCGCCCAATTCTTTACTTCATCCACTTCTTCTTCCTTCTCATCGCCATTGAAATGTGGGTTGCCCACCGGCGAGGATTGAAGCTGTATCGTCTTCAAGACACCATCACCTCGCTCAACATCGGCATGGTGAGCCAATTCGTCAACACGGTTGGCGGCATCATCACTCTGGTGATGTATTCCATCATCGTGGATCGGTTTGGTGCGTTTACCTGGGACCTGAAAAATCCTTTGACCTGGATCACCGCCTTGGTGCTCTACGATTTTTTCTATTACTGGGTTCACCGCACGGGCCATGAAGTCAACATCCTTTGGGCGGCCCACGTGGTTCACCACAGCAGCGAAGAGTTCAACTTATCGACCGCGCTGCGCCAGTCATCAACAGGGTTTTATTTCCGCTGGGTTTTCTACATTCCTTTGGCCTTATTGGGTTTCCCCGTTCAGGTCTTTATCGTCGTCGGCTTGATTGATTTGGTCTACCAGTATTGGGTCCATACCCAACTGATCGGTCGCCTGGGTTTTCTCGAATTGTTTTTGGTAACTCCGTCTAACCACCGTGTTCACCACGGCCAAAACGACTACTGCATTGACAAAAACTACGGCGGAATTCTCAGTATTTGGGATCGCATGTTCGGTACTTACGCTGATGAGCGAGAAGATGAAAAACCTATGTATGGCGTTCGCAAGCCCCTGCACAGTTGGAATCCGATTTGGGGCAACGTACACCACTACGTCGCCATCTACAAACAAGCCCGCGCAACGTCGGGCTGGCGCAATAAATTGATGTGCTTTTTTGCAGGGCCGGGTTGGGTTCCGCCTGAACAAGCGGCACATGCCGAGACGTTTGAACCCTCAAAATTCGTCCGCTTTTCTACCCCTTCGCCCCAGTGGATGAAAACGCTTGCCATCGCCAGCTCGGTGGTCGGAACGGTACTGCTCGTCCACTTTTTGGTCGTCCAAGCTAACCTGACTATGGGCCAGCGTATTGCGTACTCTGCCGCCGTGATGCTGAGCTACTTTTTGATCGGCCTCGCCTGGTTACATCCCAAAGTGCTCAAGGCTGCCCATGAATAGCTTAGCTATCACGGACGGACTTTTGCTTGCCGTTACGGTTTACCTCGCGCTACAACGCCCTCTGCCTATCGCCCTTCGGCTGGCTTGCGGTGTATTTGGCGTGGCTGCGCTGCTCGGCGTCTTGCGTTTTTCCGGCGTCTATCCCCTGCCTAGCTGGCACCAGTTTGCGTCCATGCTGGGCGCGGCCAGCGCTTTTCCATTGTTAGCAGTTGTTGTGTTGTGGCCCGATTCACTAGCGGCGCGAAACACGCGCTTTGCTTGGATTGTTTTGTGTATCACCGCAGTCATTGGCGTGATCGTTGTTGGCGTCGGTCAAAAACGCATTTACAGCGACGCGTTAGCGCTCTTGTCTTTGTTGGCGGTTTGTATCACCTTGGTTCGTACTCGGCAGTGGTTGGGCACCTTGGGCGGGATCTTGATGCTTGCGGCGTTGGTTTTGTTTGCTCTTAAAATTTCCGCAGGATCCCTTCTTGTTCCGGGTGATTTGCTCCATATCGGTATGGCTGCAGGGCTTTTGCTACTGAGTCACATGAAGCCTACCGAAAAGGTAATGACCCGGAAACCTGACATTGACTCATTAACTGTTGTTAATTGACCAAAATAGTTCCCTGTGCAATAAAACCCCCCCTTTCTTTTCTAAAAAGGTATAAACTATATATACCGTTTTAACA
>QYPA01000153.1 GCA_007279715.1 Comamonadaceae bacterium
CCGGAATTTTTGGCTTCCACCCGGGTCCTGGTGAACCTGCTTCCGCTTACGCCCGAGACCGAAAATATTTTGAACCGCACCACCCTATCGCAATTGCAATCGGGTGCTTATTTGATTAACGTCGCACGTGGACGCCATTTGGTCGAAGACGATTTACTCCACTTACTGGCCAGCGGCCACCTGGCTGGCGCAACACTCGACGTGTTTCGCACAGAGCCATTGCCAGCTGCCCATCCTTTTTGGAATCATCCCAAAATCACCCTCACACCCCACACAGCGGCGCAAACCTTGCGTGACATCACGATTGCGCAAATTGCGCGTAAATTGGCCGCACTGGAGCAAAGCCAAACGATAGAAGGTATCGTGGATATTCAAAAAGGCTATTGATTTTTTAAACTTTCTTCCCTATGTCTCTTCCATCACATGTCCAACTGATCGACGTCGGCCCGCGCGACGGTCTGCAAAATGAAAAGCAGGCCGTTCCGGCAGCCATCAAAATGGAGTTGGTGCACCGTTTGCAAGACGCTGGGCTCAAAAACATTGAAGTCACCAGTTTTGTATCTCCCAAATGGGTTCCGCAAATGGCCGATAACGCCGAAGTGATGGCCGGGATCAAGCGCCAAGCGGGCGTCCGATATTCGGTGCTGACCCCCAATCTGCAAGGCTTTGAAGCGGCGCTGAAATCGGCACCGGATGAAATCGTGGTTTTTGGTTCGGCCAGTGAAGCATTCAGTCAAAAAAATATCAACTGCTCGATTGCAGAGAGCATTGAACGCTTTGCGCCTGTGGTTCAAGCCGCACTGAATGCTGGTATCGCTGTTCGCGGAGCGATGTCTTGTACCGTCGGCTGCCCTTACGAAGGCGATGTTGCGCCAGAGCGCGTAGCCTACCTTGCGGGGTTGATGCATGGCATTGGTGTCCAGCACGTGGGCGTTGCCGACACCATTGGCGTAGGGACGCCGCGCAAAGTACAGGATGCGATCGAGGCCACTTTGACGCATTACCCCTTAAGCGCCATCTCTGGCCATTTTCACGATACCTATGGTCAGGCTTTAGCCAATACGCTCATGGCTTTGCAGATGGGCGTGACCCACTTTGACACCTCGGTGACCGGGCTGGGCGGCTGCCCCTACGCCAAAGGCGCGACTGGAAATGTCGCGACCGAAGACGTGGTGTACATGCTGCACGGCATGGGCATCGATACGGGCATTGATTTAGACAAACTGATTGACGCTGGCATGTTTATCAGCCAATTTTTACAACGCCCAAGCCAATCACGGGCGGCCAACGCTTTGTTCGCACGGAGACACCATGGCGCTTAACACCCGACCCGCTCGCCCAGCGCGGCCCGCAGACCCCACCGTCACCTACCGCCGGCTATTGGCCGCGCGCGTCTCGGAGGCTGCCTCAGCAGTGCATTCACCGCCGTCGCCCTGTATCTCGGTTTGCCAGATGGACAGCCAAACCGCTTTGTGCATCGGCTGTTTGCGCACCATTCCAGAAATTGGCGCTTGGGCCAACAGCACCGACACCGACAAACGCGCGGTGTGGCGTTTGATTGGGCAACGCTTAGAGTCATTTCCATGAAGCACATTACGTTTTACCTAGACTTTATTTCCCCCTATGCCTACCTTGCCTTCAAAGCGCTTCCAAAGTCTTTGCTGGGTTTAAGTTATTCGGTGACTTACAAGCCGGTTTTTTTGGGCGGCTTGCTCAAGCATTACCAAAAAAAAGGCCCCGCTGAATTTCCGTCGCAACGCGCTTGGCTGTACCGGCAAGTCCAGTGGCTCGCTCATCAGCAAGGCGTGGCCATGGATATCCCATCGCAACACCCCTTTAACCCCTTGGGCCTGCTGCGCTTGGCGTTGGCTTGTGATGCGCAAGGGCTGCCTAATCGCTATGTATGCGAAACCTTGTTTGATCATGTGTGGGTTGGCGGCTTAGATGCGGCTGATTCAAAGCGAGTTCAAGAAGTCACCGAACAACTTGCCCCCAGCCGTGATCCGAAAAGTGACGGAGTAAAACAAGAACTCAATGCCCATGGAGAGAGTGCGATTGCCCAAGGCGTGTTTGGTGTGCCTGCGTTTGAGGTCGACGGCAAAGTGTTCTGGGGGCTCGACGCATTGCCGATGTTGCGCGACTACTTAGAAAACGGCACTTGGTTTGAAAGCCCCCAATGGGATGAGGCTGACAAAGTAAATTCTGCCTTTCCGCTTTAAACCACCCAATTACCACGATATGAAACACAGTCCGCGGGTTTGACCTTAGTTGGTCAGCATCCAGTCAGTTTGTCGTAAGAGCAGGGTCAGTGCCGCCTCTAAAAATACAGTAAGCCTTCACGTCGAGGGCCCTTATGTATTGGAGACAAAACTATGACGACAGCTGATCCACGTCCGATGTCTGCGGAAGAGAAGAAAGTTATCTTCGCTTCCTCACTCGGCACCGTTTTTGAGTGGTATGACTTTTACCTGTACGGCTCATTAGCCGCCATTATTGCCAAGCAGTTTTTCAGCGGCTTGGATGAAGGCTCTGCGTTCATTTTTGCCTTGTTGGCGTTTGCCGCAGGTTTTATTGTTCGTCCCTTTGGCGCGATTTTCTTTGGCCGCTTAGGCGACATGATCGGGCGTAAGTACACCTTCTTGGTGACTATTCTGATCATGGGCGTATCTACGTTTATCGTAGGTTTGTTGCCAAACTACGCCAGTATCGGCGTAGCAGCGCCTGTGATTTTGATCGCTCTACGTATGCTCCAAGGCTTGGCTTTGGGTGGCGAATACGGTGGTGCGGCAACCTATGTGGCTGAACACGCACCTCACGGAAAGCGCGGAGCGTTTACCTCTTGGATTCAAACCACCGCCACCTTGGGCCTGTTCCTAAGCTTGATGGTGATTTTGGGAACCCGGACTGCGATCGGTGAAGAAGCCTTTGCGGATTGGGGTTGGCGCGTTCCTTTCCTCGTCTCTATTCTGTTGTTGGCCGTGTCGGTCTACATCCGTTTGAGCATGAACGAGTCACCCGCTTTCGCCAAAATGAAGGCTGAAGGCAAGACTTCAAAAGCGCCTTTGAGCGAGTCGTTTGGTCAATGGAAAAACCTCAAGATCGTGATCTTGGCACTGGTTGGTTTAACTGCTGGTCAAGCCGTGGTGTGGTATTCCGGACAGTTCTACGCTTTGTTCTTCTTGACCCAATCCCTCAAGGTTGATGGTCCAACGGCTAACGTGATGGTGGCCATTTCTTTGATTATTGGTACACCGTTCTTTATCGTGTTTGGCGCTTTGTCAGACAAGATTGGCCGCAAGCCCATCATCTTGGCCGGTTGCTTCTTGGCTGCTGTGACTTACTTCCCAGTATTCACTGCGTTGACCAAAGCCGCTAACCCTGACTTGGCTGCTGCTCAAGCGGCTGCGAAAGTAACCGTGACTGCCGATCCTGCAGAGTGCTCGTTCCAGTTCAACCCTACGGGCACGAAAAAGTTCACGTCTTCTTGCGATATTGCCAAACAAAAACTGGCATCGGCATCCGTAAGCTATGACAACATCATCGCTCCTGCTGGAACCCCTGCAGTGATCAAAGTGGGTGACACTGAAGTCACTACCGTTGTAACGCCTGAAGATATTGCTGCTGCAAAATCAGCTGCTGAGAAAAAACTGGCTGACCTGAGCGCAGCGGAACCTAAAGACGCCAAAGCCATCACAGCGGCAACAGCTAGCGTGAAAGCTTTGAGCGGCGAGAAAACAGCCAAAGACGCTGTTTTGTCTGGAAAAATCAGTGCCGCTCTGAAAGCCGCTGGCTATCCTGCCAAAGCAGACATGGCGAAGTTTGACAAAGTGACCGTTGTCATCATCCTCACCTACTTGGTGTTGTTGGTTACGATGGTTTACGGTCCTATTGCTGCGATGTTGGTAGAGATGTTCCCCACCCGGATTCGCTACACCTCGATGAGCTTGCCGTACCACATTGGTAACGGTTGGTTCGGTGGCTTGTTGCCTACCACTGCCTTTGCTATCGTGGCGCAGACCGGCAATATGTACAACGGCTTGTGGTACCCCATCATCATTGCGGGCGCAACCGTGGTCATTGGTGGCTTGTTCATCAAAGAAACCAAAGACGTTGACATTTACGCCAACGACTAAGTCATCCGTTCGATGAGTTAACGCCCCGGCTGTGATGGCCGGGGCTATTTCTAGGCTCTCTATATGAGGGCCTTTTTTTTGAAAGAAATCGTATGTGGAAAATTATTTTAGCTTTTGCCATTTTTGCTGGCTTGGCTTTGTTCATCTTGAGTAAGGGCGGCGACATTGATATGAGCGGTGAAAAGCATGGCGACACCAGCCACACCGAGGCGCCCGCTGCTGCGGCACCAGCTGCTGCTGCAAGCGAAGCGAAATAATCGCCCCATGATCTTGGTGTGAGGCAATGGGAACTGCCACACCAAGGTCTTCTTGATCTGCCTAGAATGCTTCTCCTTCTTAGAAAAGCATGCTCCCTATGTCCCAAGGCACCATCCGCATTCGCGGTGCGCGACAGCACAACCTCAAAAACATTGATCTCGACATCCGTACGGGTGAACTGACTGTGGTCACCGGGCCCAGTGGCTCTGGGAAATCCAGTTTGGTATTTGACACGTTGTATGCCGAAGGCCAACGGCGCTATGTGGAAACTTTCTCGGCTTATGCACGCCAATTTTTAGACCGCATGGACAAGCCTGCGGTTGACAAGGTGGAAGGCGTTCCCCCTGCGATTGCGATTGATCAAACCAACCCCGTGCGATCGAGCCGCTCCACCGTGGGCACCATGACGGAGCTCAACGACCATTTGAAACTGCTGTTCTCCCGCGCCGGCCACTTGTTTGACAAAGTCACGGCCCAGCCCGTACAACACGATACGCCCGAGTCGATTTACAGCACCCTCGTCAGCCGCGCCGTCGAAGCCCACAACCCGCGATTGATCGTTACCTTTCCGGTCGAACTGCCTGCCGACACCAGCGCCGAGGAACTCACCCAGTGGCTCAACGCCAGCGGCTTTACGCGGGTTCATGCAGAGCGCATGGTCGGCGAGCGCAAAGTACTAGACGTCGTGGCCGACCGTTTTCGCATGGAAGGCACCGAAAAAGCGCGGGCCTTAGATGCGATCGAACTCGCTCTCAAACGCGGCAGCGGCCGACTGAATGTGTATTACGACGAGCCGGGGTCAGAGTCCAATTCTTCCCATTGGCGTTTTTCTACGGGCCTGCATTGTCCCGCCAGCGATTTGCGCTACACCGACCCAATCGCTTCCATGTTCTCGTTTAACTCGGCGGTGGGGGCGTGCGAAGCCTGCCGTGGATTTGGCCGCGTCGTGGGCGTGGACTATGGCTTGGTGATTCCTAACGACAAGCTCACCTTGCGCGCAGGGGCGATCAAACCCATGCAAACACCGGCATGGCAAGAATGCCAAGACGATTTGATGCGCCACGCGGAAGCCGCGGGTATTCCGCGCGATACGCCTTGGTACAAACTCACGCCGGAGCATCAGCACTGGGTTCTCAAAGGATCGCCACAATGGAATGGGAAATGGAACCAGCACTGGTTTGGGGTAGACCGATTCTTTGAATACTTAGAAACCAAAGCCTACAAAATGCACATCCGGGTGCTGCTGTCAAAGTACCGCAGTTACACGCCGTGCAGCACCTGCGGCGGTGCGCGCTTAAAAACCGAGAGTTTGCTGTGGCGCATTGGAAACTTAGCCGATGCCAGCGCAGTTTTACCTGCGGAGAAGCGCTTTATGCCCCAGGGCGTGCAATGGAGCCGCGCCCAACTCGAAGCGTTACCAGGCTTATGTTTGCATGATTTAATGCTCATGCCGCTTTCGCGCTTGCATCTCTTTTTTACCCGTCTGAGCACGGTGGATATCCATGCGTCCGAGGCCGATCAAAAAACACTCAAACTCTTGTTGGAAGAAATCACCACGCGCTTGAAGTACCTGTGTGATGTAGGGATTGGCTACCTGACGCTTGACCGCCAAAGCCGAACGCTCAGCGGTGGTGAAGTCCAACGCATCAACCTGACAACGGCCTTGGGAACGTCTTTGGTCAACACCCTGTTTGTTTTAGACGAGCCTAGCATCGGGTTGCACCCACGCGATATGCACCGCATTATTGTGGCCATGCAACGCCTGCGCGATGCGGGCAACACTTTGGTGGTGGTCGAACACGACCCAGCGGTCATGTTGGCAGCCGATCGAATGATCGACATGGGCCCTGGCCCCGGAGAAAAAGGCGGGCAGATCGTATTTGACGGCAGCACCGAAGCATTGAAAAGCGCCGATACCCTCACAGGCGCTTACCTTGGCGGGCGCAAGCAAGTCGGCATGGGCTTTAAACGCATGGTGGGCGACAACACGCCGCGGCTCGTTTTAGAAGGGGCTACGCAACACAACTTAAAAAACGTCTCGATTGAAATTCCTTTGCAACGCTTGGTCTGCATCACTGGCGTGAGTGGCTCCGGAAAATCCACACTGGTACAAGACGTTTTAGCCCCCGCTTTGTTGCGCCACTTTGGCAAATCTACAGAAACCCCTGGCGCCCACAGCCGATTGCTAGGCGCAGAACTACTCAGTGAAGTGGTGTTTGTTGACCAGTCACCCATTGGTAAAACCGCCCGCTCTAACCCGGCCAGCTTTGTTGGCGCTTGGGACTCGATTCGCGAACTATTTGCGCAGGCCCCGTTATCGCGTGAACGCAGTTACACCGCCTCGAAATTCAGTTTCAACAGCGGCGATGGCCGGTGCCCCACCTGCGGCGGCTCGGGCTTTGAGCACATTGAAATGCAGTTTTTAAGCGACGTCTATCTGCGCTGCCCCGATTGCGACGGCAAGCGCTACCGCCCTGAAATTTTAGAAGTCACCATAGAGCGCCGCCTATCGCCAGCCCCGCATTCGGAGTCACTTTCGGGGTCAGATTCCAATTTCTCAGAACCAACGATTCACCTTAACGTGGCCGACGTGTTGAACTTCACCGTGAGCGATGCAGCGCAATGGTTTGCCAACGACCGCGATGTCATTCGAGCACTCCAACCCATCGTTGATGTGGGCTTGGAATACGTAAAGCTAGGGCAGCCCGTTCCTACTTTATCTGGGGGAGAAGCACAGCGCCTCAAACTCGCAGGCTTCTTAGCGGAAGCCGCCAAAAGCAATAGCGCGAGCCGCCAAAACTTAGCACGACGTGGCTCTTTGTTTATGCTGGACGAACCTACCACTGGCCTGCACTTTGACGATATTGCCAAGCTCATGCGGGCTTTGCGAAAATTGATTGACGCGGGTAACTCCTTGGTGGTCATTGAACACAATCTGGATGTGATTCGTTCCAGCGATTGGCTGATCGATCTGGGGCCCGAAGGCGGAGACGCGGGCGGAGAAGTCGTCACCATCGGAACCCCCGAAACCGTCTTGCTGCATCCCACTAGCCATACCGGAAAAGCCCTGCGCGATTACGCGGCTGCGATGGGCGTAGTTCATGAAGTTCAAGAGTTTTCTTCTGTTGATAATTACGCGCTTGCGGCTGCAGCGGCAGGGGATGGGCTTGCGCCGGGCTCCTCATACGCAAGCGCCAAATCGGCGCCCGGCGCAAGCCCATCCCCTGCCTTGGCTCTGCTGGAAACTTCGAACTCCATCCGCATCGTCAATGCGAAAGAACACAATCTGAAATCGTTGAGCGTCAACATTCCGCGCGGTAAGTTCAGCGTCGTGACCGGCGTGAGCGGATCGGGTAAGTCCACCTTGGCGTTTGATATTTTGTTTAACGAAGGACAGCGGCGCTATTTGGAAAGTCTCAACGCCTATGCGCGGTCTATCGTGCAGCCCGCAGGTCGGCCGGAAGTGGACGCGGTTTATGGCATTCCGCCGACGGTTGCGATCGAACAGCGGCTCTCACGCGGCGGGCGCAAATCAACTGTGGGAACAACGACCGAGGTTTGGCATTTTTTGCGTTTGCTATACGTCAAACTCGGCACCCAACACTGCACCAAAGATGGCGCAGCCGTCGCCCCCCAATCGGCTGACAGCATTGCTGCCCAATTGCTTAAAAACTTCAAGGGCCAGCATATTGGGCTGCTCGCGCCCTTGGTCATCGGGCGCAAAGGTGTCTACACCGAGCTCGCCGACTGGGCCCGTCCGCGCGGTTACACCCATTTACGCATTGATGGCGCGTTTGTCCCGACCCAGGGCTTCGCACGGATTGACCGCTTTAAAGAACACCACATCGAACTTCCCGTTGCCAGCCTGGATGTCAACCCCGCACAGGAAACCGCGCTGCGCCAAGCCCTGGCCACTGCATTGACCCACGGCAAAGGCGTGGTCCAAGTGATGAGCGCCATGGACGGACTGCGCGAAGCGATGACAGCAGGCACCAGCACGCTAGGGATAGGCCGTTGTGATGTGTTTTCTACCAAGCGGGCCTGTCCGGTGTGTTC
>QYPA01000094.1 GCA_007279715.1 Comamonadaceae bacterium
GCACCACCACCGCCCACATTGCCCGCGCAGCCTTAGAGAGCATCGCTTTTCAAAGTGCGGCGCTGCTGTTGGCGATGTCACGGGACGCACAACAGGCAGGCGCTGCGCCGGTCACAGAATTGCGGGTGGACGGCGGGGCATGCGTCAATGATTTGCTGATGCAATTCCAAGCGGACCTACTTGGGATTGCGGTCGTTCGACCCATGGTGACTGAAACCACCGCGCTAGGCGCTGCTTATTTAGCCGGACTCTCTAGCGGTCTTTACCCGAGCACCGAAGTGCTGAGCCAACTTTGGAAAGCCGAGCGGCGCTTTGAGCCCCGCATCAGCCCCGGCCAAGCGAAAGAGCAAATGCAGCGCTGGGAACACGCGGTTCGACAAACCACGGCGGTATAGACCATACGCCTGCAAAGTAGGAACATTAATCCTTGCGGAAGTTGTCGTGACACGCTTTGCAAGATGCGCCGGTAGCACCGAAAGCCACCTTGATGGCATCCAGATTTCCTGTTTTACCAGCCGCTTGGAGCTTCACGGCTTCAGCCTGAAACTTATCCGACAGTTCTTTGAACTTGGCAGACTCTTTCCAGATTTCAGGCTTTGCGCGAGTTTCACCTTTGTCTGTTCCTTCGCCAAATGCCGGCCAAGGTAATTTGGCTAAATCTGCCACTAACTCTGTGTTCTCTGCGGCAACCTTGGTATCGAATGGCACTCTTCCATTGACCATGGCACCCACGCGTCCAAAATGCGCGCCCATTAAAGTGAAGCTCGCTTTGCGGTACTTCACCGCATCCTCGGGCTTGGCAAACTGCGCGTAAGCGGGCAACGCCAAAGCAGTGAAAACTGCGGCTAAGATCAGAGACATTTTTTTATTCATAGGGCACCCTTGTGAAATGGATATTGTTTGAAATAACAACAAAAATATCTTCTCACATTTTCAAATTCCCTTCAGCGCCCCGTTTTTCTGGAGTATTCGTATGGTTAAGGTACGCGTTTGGGATTTGCCTACCCGTTTATTTCACTGGGCGCTGGCGCTGTGTGTGCTGGCGTTGGTGATCACGGGCAATGTCGGTGGAGAAGCGATGGTGTGGCATTTCCGTTTCGGCTACACCGTATTGACGCTGTTGATTTTCCGCGTTCTTTGGGGGTTTACCGGTGGGCATTGGTCGCGCTGGTCGTCGTTTCATATCCGTCCGAGCGCGGTTTGGAATTACCTTCGCCAATCTCCCGGAACACTTGCCCCCGGGCACAGTCCGCTGGGTTCGCTGTCGGCGCTGGCTTTGCTCACCATGCTGCTGCTGCAAGTGGCAACAGGCTTAATCAGCGACGACGAGATTGCCACCGCTGGACCTTTTGTGCCGTGGGTCACCTCATCCCTGTCAGGATGGGCAACCCACTGGCACACTGAAATTGGCAAACTGATCTTGCTGTTGCTTGTCGCATTGCATGTGGCTGCCATTTGGTTTTACCGTCACTTCAAAAAACACTATTTGACACGCGCCATGGTGACTGGAGACAAAGACTTTTCGAGCGATGTGACTGCTTCGCAAGATGGTGTTCGCCCTCGCCTTCTTGGCTTGGTTCTTTGGTGTATTTCTGCAGGATTGGTTTTTTGGTTGATCGAGCGCGCGCCTTGATTTAGGCTTGGTTAGACTCCAAGTCAACACACTGATTTAAAAAGAGCTTTCATGGACAAACATATCGCATTCATCGGCGGGGGCAATATGGCCAGCGCCATCATTGGTGGCTTGGTAGCGCAAGGTTTTGCGCTATCGCATCTGCACGTGGTCGAACCTTTTGATGCGGCACGCACCAAACTGCATGATGCGTTTGGCATCAACGCCCACGCAAAGGCTGGAGACTTTTTAACGAGTGCTGACTTGGTGGTTTGGGCGGTTAAACCCCAAACCTTCAAAGATGCCGCCCTGCAAGTTCAATCCTTTACGCGCAACGCGCTACACCTGAGCGTGGCCGCTGGCATTCGCAGCGACACCATCGCCCAGTGGCTTCACACGCATCGGGTGATTCGTTCGATGCCTAACACCCCCGCGCTCATTGGCAAAGGTATCACCGCCTTGGTGGCGCGTGACGGCGTCAGCCTAGCTGATAAAGACTGGGCTAGCGCAGTGATTCAAACCACCGGCGACGTAATTTGGCTGAACGACGAAACCCAAATTGACGCTGTCACCGCGCTCTCCGGCTCAGGCCCTGCCTATATGTTTTATTTCATGGAAGCGATGCGCGAAGCGGGTATCGGCATGGGCCTGGATGCAACCCAAGCCTACCAACTCGCGGTAGCTACTTTTATTGGTGCGGGTAAACTGGCAAAAGCTTCCAGCGAACCGCCAGAAGTGTTGCGCCAGCGCGTAACCTCCAAAGGCGGAACCACGAACGCCGCGCTCAGCGCCATGGAACACAGCGGCATCAAAGCCTCCTTTATCCAAGCAATGCAAGCCGCGCAAGTGCGGGCTAAGGAATTGGGCGACGAGTTTGGTGCCGTTTAGATTGGGATTCTTCGAAAATTAGGCCCAAAATCCTGCGTGGCTGTAATGCAACTTCAAAAAATCAATCCATAAGCGAACCCGCAAAGCCAAATGCTTTCGCTGCGGAAAAACGGCGTAAATACCGTTGGGCGGTGCGGCGAAATCTTCTAAGACGCTGACCAATTTTCCTTCTGCAATCTCGGCCTCAACCTCCCACGTGCTGCGCCATGCAATGCCCCAACCGCGCAAACACCAGTCATGCAAAACCTGTCCATCCGAGCAATCGAGGGGCCCTGACGGTTTGAGGTACACCACTTCAAATCCATCCGCCTTAGGCAGCTTAAACGCCCAACCCCGCGTTTGGGAGGCGTCGCTGGACAAAGACAAACAATCAAACCGCGCCAAATCGCTGGGCTGCTTGGGCACGCCGTGGCGGGCGAGGTAGTCGGGGGTGGCAACACACAGCCGCCGGTTATCGGCTAAACGCACACTCACCAAGGACGAATCCGGCATATCTCCAACGCGCACCGCGCAATCAAACCCTTCGCCAGCGATATCGACGACCCGGTCGCTTAAGTTCAAAGACACTGTGACATCGGGATGCAACTCATGAAACAGCGGCACCAGCGGCGCCACGTGACGCCGCCCGAACCCAGCGGGTGCGGTCATACGCAAATGTCCACTGGCCTTGATTGAGCCTGCGCTCACGCTGGCCTCGGCGTTGGCCAAGTCGGCAAGCAAACGTTGGCAGTCTTCTAAAAATGCACTGCCTTCATGGGTCAAGGTAATGCGCCTTGTGGTTCGCATCAACAACTTAACCCCCAGCTGCTCTTCTAACCCGTCCAAGCGCCGCCCCATGATTGCGGGCGCCACACCTTCGGCTTTGGCAGCAGCTGTGAGGCTGCCGCGTTGGGCAACCGATACAAAAGACTCCATTTGTTTGAACTTATCCATCGTCACTCCGGCGCCAAGACAACGCCGGCTTGAACCAAGTCATCAACTTCTTGAGCCGAGTAACCCAAGCTCTCCAATAGCTCGCGCCCGTGCTCACCCAATTTGGGCGGGTTCAGCCGCAGGCCTGGACGTTGGCCGTCCAACGTGATCGGGAGCAAAGGAGTGGCCGTCTCGCGTCCGTCCGGCAAGGTCATCGGGGCTAAGCCACCGGTTGCGATCAAGTGGGGGTCGGTAAATAAATCTTGGGGGTCAGTGATGGGCGCAAAAGGCAAACCGTTTTTCTCAAACACGGCTGCCAATCCTTTCGCGCTGTAGCCTGCGAGGCGCTCGCGCAACAAAGGCATCATCCAATCTCTGGCCAGTACCCGATCGTTGTTCGTTGTGAGTCTTGGATCAGCAAACCAATCGGCAAATCCAAAGGCTTCGCAAAAAATCTTCCACTGCGAATCACCCACGACCGCTAAAAATATTTGCTCGCCCTCTAAAACACTAAACACGTCGTAAATTCCCCAAGGAGAAATACGCTCAGGCATGGGAGCAGCAGCCTTGCCCGTCACCGCGAATTGCAGCATGTGTTGTGCCACTAAAAAAATATTGTTTTCAAAAAGCGCCGACTGCACTTCTTGGCCTTTGCCCGTTTTTTCGCGTTGCATCAAGGCCGCCATAGCGCCCATAGCCCCAAACAAGCCACCCATGATGTCGTTCACACTGCTCCCCGCTCGCAAGGGATCTCCCGGTCGGCCTGTCATATACGCCAGTCCGCCCATCATTTGCACCACCTCGTCCAAAGCGGTCCGGTGGTCATAGGGTCCGGGTAAAAAACCTTTGTGGCTGACATAAATCAGGCGCGGGTAAAGCTTTGACAACGCAGCGTAATCAAGCCCGAGCTTTTGCATGGTGGAGGTCTTGAAGTTTTCACTGACAACGTCTGCACTGGCAACCAAATTCATCACGACCTCTCGGCCTTTCGGGCTTTGCAAGTCCAGGGCGATGCTCTTTTTGTTGCGGTTAAACAAAGGGTAAAACCCCGCGCCGCTGCCTAACAAGCGCCGGGTGCTGTCGCCAGTCAAGGGTTCCACCTTGATGACCTCCGCGCCCAGGTCACCCAGAGCCATGCCACAGGTCGGGCCCATCACCATGTGCGTGAACTCCACGACGCGAACGCCATACAAGGGAAGTGGTTTCGGTATATTCATTTTTGTCACAAATGGATTCCAATTTACAAGCATAGTAACTGCTTAAGGTTGGAATACAGTACAAGCTTGAGACTGTATTCTTGTTTTTTGGAAAGACCCCCTTATGGCCACCGCCCGCACTACCCTTCACCGCTTGCACGTTGCAACCGTATTGCAAACCTTTATTGACTCCAAGGTCTTGCCAGGAACCGGTATTTCTCCTGCACACTTTTGGCAGGGTTTTGATGCGTTAGTCGCTGATTTGGCACCCAAGAACACCGCATTGTTAGCAGAACGCGATCGGCTCCAAACCGAGATGGACACGTGGCATCAAGCCCACCCAGGCCCGATCAGCGATATGCCGGCTTACCAAGCTTTTTTAGAAAAAATTGGCTACTTGGTTCCTGTTCCTAAAAAGACCCGTATCACCACCTCCAAAGTGGATGCAGAACTGGCAGTGCAAGCTGGCCCACAGTTGGTCGTCCCGGTGCTCAACGCGCGTTACGCACTCAACGCCGCCAACGCCCGCTGGGGTTCTTTGTACGACGCCTTGTACGGCACCGACGTGATTTCCGAAGATGACGGCGCTACCAAGGTGGGCCCCACTGGCAAGCCTTACAACCCCAAACGCGGAAAAAAAGTGATTGCCTATGCGCGTCATGTGTTGGATCGCACTGCTCCTTTGCGCAAGGGTTCGCACCTGCGCGCGATTGGCTACCGCATCAAAGACGGAAAACTGTCCATCAAACTTAAAGACGGTAGCACCACCCGCTTGCTCAACGCCAGCCAGCTCGTCGGATTTCAAGGCGAGGCCAAAGAGCCTTCTTCTGTTTTATTGCAACACAACGGATTGCACCTCGACCTGCGCATTGATCGCACCA
>QYPA01000099.1 GCA_007279715.1 Comamonadaceae bacterium
GCGCATCGAGTTTTTCTTGGACCCACGCCCCCAAGAACGGGTCACTCATGAGTTGGTTTGCGGTGAGCTCCAGGTCATTCATATCAACCCAACCGCGCTCGCGCTTGAGTTCTGAAAAATCAGCGAGCAAGCCTCGGCATAAACGCGCCATGCATTGCTGATGTAAGAAAGCGAGATGTTGCGCTTGGGCTTGCTTGATTTCCAGCAAAGCCTCTTGGGCTTGTCGCACCGCCTCTATTCCAATAATCGTTTCATTAAACTTTCTTGGCTCATTCTTTTGGGTGAGCAGCGCATCAAAAATCAAATCTGGATCGCCTTGGGCTTGAGCGCGTTCTAGTTTTTCCCCATTCGCAGAAAACGATTTTTGAGTTGCTGCACCCAAATATTTAGCGGCTTGGGTGAGTAAGGCTTGAATGTCCGTTTCTTGCAGCGCCAGCATCGGCTCGGCAAGGTGACTCCATTGCGGAAACTGTTTTCCAAAACCATCGACGGAGGTGTCGACCACGCCCTGCGCGTCTGCCAAAGCGAATTCAACCCGCTTTGACAAGGCCGCCTCTAAGGCTTTTTGGGTCTGGTGGCGTCCGTAAGCTGCGACCACGGCCCAATAATCCTCCCGCGCTTCTCGGTCTTGCGCAACCCGCGCTTGAAAGCGCCGCCACACTTGAGCGATCGCTTTTTCATCACTTTCCAAAAGTTCATAACGCGTGGGCAAACCTGCGCCAATCAGCGCAGCCATAGGCGCATTGCGAACCAAGGCGGCAAACCAACCGTGGAAGGTTCGCACTTGGACCCCGCGCCCCGCGTCCAGAAGTTTTTGGTGCAGCCCACGCAAGGCGTCAAGTTCTTTGGCTGTAGGCTCTTGAAGGAAACCGCGCTCAAGCAAGGCGTGTCGCAATTGGGAGTCATCACTATGGCTAAATTCCAATAACCAATCGAACAAACGCTTGCGCATTTCACCCGCTGCTTTTTTGGTGAAAGTTATCGCTAAAATTTCATGGGCTTGGGCGCCGTCAAGCAGCGCTCGGATGATCCGCGAAACCAACATCCACGTTTTTCCAGCGCCAGCGCAAGCCTCAACCACCACGCTGCGTTTGGGGTCGCAAGCTACTTGGTAAAACTGCGACTTGGTAATCAGCGCGCCCTCTTGGGCATAGGCAATGGGCGTGTCTTTATCGCTCATACCGCAGCCCAAAAATCTTTACGGCATAGGCCCCGTGCGTTACAAAACTCGCAGGCCGTCGCTTCTCCCAAGGCCGGCATAGGCGCACCAGCGCTGATGCGCTGCATGTCATCCACCAAACCTTCAATCAAAGCATCTCGCGCTTGAACGAGTTCTTTTTGCTCCGTCTCTTTGGTCTCTTTTTCGCTGATATTCACATAGACGCCCGCGACGGTATCTTGGGGTAAGAGCGCGGCGTAAAAAGCCATTTGGGTGTCTTCTAAAGGATTACTCACCCGTTTTTTGGTTTTGGTTTCGGACTCGGTTTTGTAATCCAACACCATCAACGTCCCGTCGGACAAAGTATCAATCCGGTCAATGCGCCCCTCTAACAACCACTCGGATACGCTTTGGCGGCATTCGTTTTCTGCGCTTTTGAACACAGCGCCTTGGGCCTCGTGTTTGGTCAGCCAACTGAGGTAGCCCTCGCGCACTCGCGGCCAAGACGCCGCAAAAGGCAAAAATTCACCCGCATCCAAACCCAGCGCTTGGCTCGCTTTTTCACTGGCTTCATTGAGCAGGGCCCGTCGAACGGAAATATCTGCGCTTGCAAGCGTCTGCAAAGCCACATGAAATTCCTGCAAAACGTGGTGCAACCACAAGCCAAAGTCGCGCTTGTCGATTTCACTATCGAGTTCATCGAAGCTGCGCAAGCCGAGCTGGCGCAATGCAAAAAAACGGTAGGGACAGTTGCGTAAATCTTCATACGCACTTTGCGACAGTTTATTGACCGGTAACGCCGCCGCCGCGGGCGTTGGTTGCAAGACAGGAGCAGCGTCAATACTACGACGGGTTCTGAGTTCTGGGGCTGGGGCCTTAGCGCGTGAACCCATCAGCGTTTGAACCAGCGGGCTAGGTAACAAAGCCTCGCCTGCATCGTCACTTTCTCGCCACAACACATCACACCACAGGTTAGAGAGCGCGTGGGCCCAGGCCAATCGTTGCGCCGTTTCCAAGGTTTCACGGGAAGGCAGGCCCAGCGCAGCGCGCTGCGCGGGCGACCACGGCCCACTGGGCTCGGGCGAAGCAGGCAAACGAACTTCATCACACCCCACGATCACCAGTGCTTTGAAAGGACGCGCCAAAATTTGGCTCATCGGCAATACCACCACCTGCTCCTTGGCAGGATAGGGCGGGGTAAAACTGGCGTCTTCTAAGCTTTGCTGCACCCATTGGGTAAAGGCGGCCAAATCGAGCGTTTGTCCAGCCCACAAAGCGCTTCCGAGAAGGGTTTGCCATGGCGCAGAATGGTCTAAACGTAAGGCCGTGATGACTTTCGCACCTGCCCCATCCAACGCCAAACTGTCCCACATTCCACCGCTCTCAAGCGCTGTGCGTAAAACCGCCAACCACTGACCCAATCGGCGCGAACCTTTGAAGCTATCGCGCACTGCGTTGACCGCTGCAATGGCTTCTTGGCATGGCGGGAGTTGCGCGTTGCGCCAATCGCGTACCTGCTGGCGACGCAGTTGCGATTCCAAAAGATCCACATCTGACATCCAACCCGACGTCAGTTTGAGCCACGCCAACACCGCGTCACTTGTCGCATTCCAAGACACCGCTTTGAGCAAAGCCATGACGCCAGCCCCGGCGTGGCTGGTCGAAAGCTTCCAGCCGGTTTCATCGCGAATTTGCGCTCCTGCGCCCTCCAACATGGCCTGAACTCTGCGGGTTAAAGCGCGGTCCGATGAGACTAAAGCCAAGGGAAATCGCCCTGCGGCAATATGCGTCAAGACACACGCAGCGGCGTGTTGCGCCTCATCTTGCGCATCCAAACAGGCATGAAACACGGGAGTCGCCGGTGAGGCGCTGGCAGCCAAAGGAAGCTGCACCATTCGTTCGCCCCAAACCTCTTGTAAACCAGAGGCCATGGGGTCTTGCGAGAGCCCTGTGAGAACAATGAGTAAGTCGGCTTGGGCCAGTGCTTGCGGGGTAAAAAGTACATCGGTGGCGTACGCAGAAATAGCAGCCCATTCAACGGCAGAGCGAACCGCGATGAGTTCAAAAGCCATGGACGCCCCTTCTAAACCCAAGGTAGACGCAGCGCGGGCGCTCTGCGCCCATTCGGAACGCTTTTCTAAAGGGTGCGCGGCAGCCAAAGGCCCGAGTTGGTGCGCGGCCTCGACCAGCAACTGCGCCAATGCGCCGTGGTGTTCTGCAAAGCGTTGACTTTGAATCAACGATTGGGCGGTCAGCGTGTCCACAGCGGCATCAAACGCAATATCGCTCGCGCCCGGGGCAAAGTTCGCTATCGATTGGCTCCAATTTTTAGAGGTTTCAAACCGGGGCGCAAAACCGTCGGGAAAGCGTAGCGCCCACATTTGGCGCGCTTGCCGAAGCAATTGCGCGTAAGGCAGCAAAACAACCGTGCGCGAGGGATGGGCCCCCTTTTCAAGCATTAGCGTCTGAATACGGTCAAGAACGCCTGTACCTTTTGCAAACCAGTGGGGATCAATATTTTCAATGTCGTTCATAGCGACGCGGGCGAGCGGGGGGGTCTTGGTTTCTGTCACAATTACTCCACTTTAGCTGCTTCAACCTCCCTCCCGAAAGAATTTATTATGGCCAGCGATCTCATCAAACACGTCACCGATGCCACTTTTGAAACCGAAGTGCTTCAATCGACCCATCCTATTTTGGTTGACTATTGGGCGGAATGGTGTGGGCCTTGCAAAATGATTGCGCCTATTTTGGACGAGGTGTCAGCCACCTATGCCGGCAAATTGAACATAGCCAAAATGAATGTCGATGAAAACAGGGAAATCCCCGCTAAATTTGGCATTCGCGGTATTCCGACCCTCATGCTCTTTAAAGATGGCGCGCTCGCTGCCACCAAAGTGGGCGCGTTGAGCAAAGCGCAGTTGGTGGCCTTCATCGACGAACAAATCAAATAACCTAGAAACCACAGTCAAACCCAAACGCTGTATGGATCCATCAGCGTTTGGTAAAAACCCCGTTTTTCCTGTCATAATTAGTCCCATTCACCCACATCTATCCAAAGTGGGCACCGCCATCACGGTGAAGAACACGGATGGCCAGCGCTAACCCTTGCTCGCCAAATCCCTCCCTCCATCCCCAGATCTTTTGTACTTGCCGAAATTTTCGGTTAACTCCCCACCGGGACCTACTCCATGCACTTAAACGAACTCAAGGCACTGCACGTGTCAGAAGTACTCAAACAAGCCGAAGAGCTTGAAATTGAAAACACGGGCCGCATGCGCAAACAGGAGTTGATGTTTGCCATCATCAAAAAGCGGGCCCGCACCGGTGAGCAAATCATTGCTGATGGCGTGTTGGAAATCTTGCCCGACGGTTTTGGATTCTTGCGCAGCCCCGACACCAGCTATACCGCCAGTACCGACGACATCTACATCAGCCCAAGCCAGGTGCGCCGCTTTAACCTGCACACCGGGGACATGATCGAAGGCGAAGTACGCACCCCAAAAGACGGCGAACGCTACTTCGCACTCAACAAGCTTGATAAGGTCAACGGCGATTCGCCTGAGAGCAACAAGCACAAAGTCATGTTCGAGAACTTGACACCGCTGTTTCCCAAAGAGCAAATGCGGCTAGAGCAGGACAACAAGAGCGACGAAAATATTACCGGGCGCATTATTGACATCATTGCCCCCATCGGCAAAGGCCAACGCGCACTGCTCGTTGCACCACCCAAGAGCGGTAAAACGGTGATGATGCAACACATTGCCCACGCCATTTCCGCCAATTACCCCAACAGCCACATGATGGTTTTGTTGGTCGACGAGCGTCCTGAAGAAGTGACTGAGATGCAGCGCACCGTCAAGGGCGAGGTGATTGCCTCGACCTTTGATGAGCCTGCCTCGCGCCACGTGCATGTGGCTGAAATGGTGATTGAGCGCGCCAAACGGTTGGTAGAACTCAAAAAAGACGTTGTCATTTTGCTGGACTCAATTACCCGCTTGGCTCGGGCCTACAACAATGTGGTGCCTTCGAGCGGAAAAGTCTTAACTGGCGGCGTGGACTCCAACGCTTTGCAGCGCCCCAAACGCTTCTTAGGCGCAGCGCGTAACGTGGAAGAAGGCGGCTCTTTGACCATCATTGCAACCGCTTTGGTCGATACCGGAAGCCGGATGGACGAGGTGATTTTTGAGGAGTTCAAGGGCACCGGCAACTCTGAAATTCACCTGGATCGGCGCTTGTATGAGAAACGCGTGTTTCCGTCGATCCAACTCAACCGCAGCGGAACGCGCCGAGAAGAACTGCTGTTGTCCCCGGAAATCTTGCAAAAAACCCGCATCCTGCGCCAGTTTTTGTACAACATGGATGAAATCGAGTCTATGGAGATGGTGCTCAAACAAATGCGTGCCACTAAAAACAATAGCGAGTTTTTTGACATGATGCGCCGGGGCGGCTAATCGCCTGCGCGCCCTGCCTAACCCCATGGTTGGACAGTGGTTTATAATCTTGGGCTTAACACGTTAAGTACACCGTTTTTTGTTTTGGGTAAACAGTTTGCCCAAGGAACGGCGCGGCTAGCGCAACTGATGGAGAAAATATGAAAGACGGCATTCACCCTAACTACCGCGAAGTGTGTTTCATGGACTTATCGAACAGCTTCAAGTTCGTTACCCGTTCATGCGCTAACACCAAAGAAATGATCAAGATGGAAGACGGCCGTGAGCTGCCTTTGTACAAGCTTGATACCTCAAGCGAATCCCATCCTTTCTACACGGGAACCCAAAAGTCTGTGGACAATATGGGCGGACGCGTAGAGAAATTCCGTAATCGTTTCGGAAAAACCACTGCAAAATAATTCGGACTCAGGTTTTGGCCTGACCCGTTACGAAGGCAGCCCGGGTTACCGCGCTGCCTTTTTTATGATTACGACCCTTTAACCGTGAATCAACCCACACCCGCTATCGTCGCCCAGTCTGCCGTTCGGAGGCTGCCTCGTACCGCTTTGCTTTTGCTGTGTGTGGCTTATGTGATTTTCGGTTTTGTCGGACGCGACGGCTGGAAAAGTGAAGACATGGCGTCGGTGGGCTTTATGGCAAGCCTCGCCCAAGGAAGCTCGGACTGGCTGCAACCTACGCTTTTAGGAATCCCCTCCGAACATGGCGCTTTGTTGCCTTATTGGCTAGGCGCGTGGGCCATCGCCATCGCCCCCGCTGGCTTTGCTTGGGCCGACTTCATGTTGCGAATTCCCTTTGGCGTCTTGTTAGGCCTGTCGATGGCCGGTACGTGGTACGGCACCTATAGCCTGGCCCGAGGTTCACGCGCTCAACCCGTCGCTTTTGCTTTTGGAGGCCAAGCGAATCCCGCAGACTATGGTCGCGCCGTTGCAGACGGGGCTTTGCTCGCGTTTATCGCCTGTTTAGGCTTGGCGCAGTTGGCCCATGAAAGTACGCCTGCGGTAGCTCAACTGGGGTTTACGGCTTTGCTTTTCTTTGGCTTAAGCGCCCTCCCCATTCGTCGCAAAGCGGGTTTGTGGGCCTGCACCATCGGCTTAATGGGTTTGGGTTTAAGCGGCGCTCCTACATTGGCCTTGCTATTTGGATTGGGTGGCGCGGTCATTCACGTTTTAGACAAACATCAAAGCGCGACGCAAGCCACTGCAAAGCAACGCCAATGGATCGATAGTGGGTTGATCGTAATCGTCTGCGCGGCCGTCGCTTTGATTGCAAGCGCGCTGCAACTTTGGCGCTGGAAAATTGAACTTCCACATGCCCTTTGGTTTGACTGGAATGGTTATGCGCATTTACTGATCTGGTTTACGTGGCCAGCTTGGCCTTTGGTGATGTGGACTGTGTGGAGTTGGCGCAGGCAACTGCTCAATCGCTATATCAGCCGCCACTTGGTGTTGCCGCTGTGGTTCATGGGGGTAACCTTGGTTGCCACGTTAACCACCGGCTCATCCGACAGGACGCTGCTCTTGGCCTTACCGGCTATGGCCTCGTTAGCCGCGTTCGCCTTACCCACCCTCAAACGGCCTGTCGCTTCCCTGATTGACTGGTTTACTTTGTTATTTTTCTCTGGCTGCGGCTTGATTATTTGGGTGGTTTGGATTGCAATGCAAACCGGTGTTCCAAGCCAACCCGCAGCCAACGTCGCTCGTCAGGCGCCTGGCTTTGAGCCCGGGTTTTCTTTTGTAGTTCTTGCCATCGCCATTGCCGCAACCGTGGCTTGGGCGGGGTTGGTGCAGTGGCGAACCGGACGCCACCAACCCGCGCTGTGGAAAAGCCTGGTGCTTCCCGCAAGTGGTGCGACTTGGTGTTGGCTGTTGTTAATGACCTTATGGATGCCCCTGCTCAACTACACCCAAAGCTATCAAACGTTGGTCGAACGCGCACAACAAGAAATCAATCTCCCGGGCTGCATCCAGACCCAAGGACTCAACCCAGGCATCAACGCGGCTTTGCTTTGGTATGGAAACTTGCCTTTGGCGCCTGCCTCTGCATTTTCACAATGCCCATGGCTTTTGGTAGAGCCCGGCGCCAATGTGGAACTTCCTGCCACAGTGGATCTCAACATTTGGACTGCAAAGGCCTTGGTTCGTCACCCTGGTGATGCCAACGAAGCTTTTTGGATACTTCAGCGTCGCTAAATCACCTCGGGTACTTTGACCCTGGTAGGCAAAAAGCGAATTGAAAAAGTAGAGCCCTCACCCAGTTTGCTGCTGATAGAAAGTTCTGCGCTATGACGCTGAGCGACATGTTTCACAATGGCCAAACCCAAACCGGTTCCCCCGGTGTCACGCGAGCGGCTACGATCAACGCGGTAAAAACGCTCAGTGAGGCGGCCGATATGTTCTGGAGCGATTCCGACCCCTTGGTCTTTGACCACAAAAAGGGCAGATCCATCCGCTTGAGCCTCCCAGCTCACTCTGATTTCTTTGTCTGATGGGGTGTAGCGAATCGCATTCCCAATCAAATTAAAGAAAGCACTGTGAAGTTCCAAACCGTAGCCAGCTATTTCAATCCCGGCCTGCACTTCAAATACAAGTTGAGGGGCTTGGTTCCAAAGCACGCGCGAAAGCTCACGGCCTTCATGTTCACATTGATCAAGGATCGCAGAAACGCTGACCCACTCGTGGGTAGGTGGTAAAGGGCTGCCTTCAAGCCGCGATAAAGTAAGTAAATCGCTTACCAAAGACTGCATGCGCATCGCTTGTAGCGCCATGAGCGACAAATACCGCTCGCGCTCGGCTTCATTGAGAGATAAGGACTGCAATGTTTCAACAAAGCCACTAAGTACGGTCAGTGGAGTGCGAATTTCGTGCGACACGTTGGCCACAAAGTCACGTCGCATCGCATCCGCCTGTTCCAGCGCTGTGATATCGCGGGACAAAAGTAAACTTCGACCGCCGCCGTAAGGGTGAATATGCACCGACAAGCGAACCGGTTTGGCAAAGGTATTGGCTCGACCCGGCATCACCACATCGCCCTGGAAATCATTAGCTGCAATATAAGCCGCAAATTCTGGATCACGAACTAAATTCCCAAAGTGTTGCAACAAATCGCGACGCGGCGCAAAACCAAAATGGCTACTCGCCGTTTGGTTAAACCATTCGATTCGGTTTTGACCGTCTAAAAGTACGATGCCGTTGGGAGATGCCTGCAGGGCGGATAAAAAATCTTGGAGTCGATCCTCGCTTAGCGCAACCGCCCGCTCATGGGTTCGAACCAAACGCCTTACGCGATCGCCTATCTCGCCCCAAATTCCCGGGCCGACACCATCGAGTTGGCTATCGCCATTGCGCAACCAATGCATTACTTTCAACGCATTGGAAAGATCGAGGACATGCCACACATAGCCCGAAATCACAGCCCCCGCTAAAGCTGCAGTGATAGGACTTGCCAGAGAAGGGAAGTAGTGATCATCGAGCCAAAAGCCCAAGATCGCACCCAAAATTTGCACCAGCGTGAAGGTGAAAATGCGCCACAGTACGCGAGAGGCCAAAAATTAGCCCTCTGAACTTTCAACCAAGACTGTCGCTGCAATTGGTTTGGCTGTGAGCCGATAACCGGCGCCGCGCACAGTCTCAACCATGCGCCCTGCCGCTCCGAGGGCCTCACGCAGACGCTTAATATGAACGTCCACCGTGCGCTCTTCAATATACACGTGGTCTCCCCACACCTTGTCTAACAACTGGCCACGGCTGTGAACACGCTCCGCGTTAGACATTAAATGGTGAAGTAGCTTAAATTCAGTAGGACCCAACTTTAAGGTCTGGCCCGCGTAGGTGGTGCGGTGGGTTGAGGAATCAATACTCAAACCCGCAATCACGATCGCCTCACCCACGGGTTCAGGGGAGCGCCGACGCAACACGGCGCGAACACGTGCCAACATCTCTTTGGTTGAGAAGGGCTTGGCCATGTAATCGTCTGCACCCGCATCCAGCCCAGCCACCCGGTCTTCCTCATCGCCTCGCGCGGTGAGCATGATCAAAGGAATATCTTTGATACGGGGATCCGCACGCCAACGCCTGGCGAGCTGCAAGCCACTTTCACCGGGGAGCATCCAATCGAGCAAAATCAAATCGGGTAAGGACGCTTCCAATTCGCGTTGGGCACTGACGCCGTCCATCGCCCA